>DUES01000167.1 GCA_011192055.1 Dehalococcoidia bacterium | reverse complement strand
GGGGATGCCCGCAAGCTCTACTGGCAGAGGGTAACCAACCCCGGCCCGGCATCCGATTTTACCGCATGGACATATACCGGTCAGTATAGCTGCGTTGTGGCAGCAGCCGCTTCACTGGGAGCGGAGGTATCCATTTTCTGGATAAATTCCAGCAAGGAACTCCGGCGCATCAAGAGCACAGATTACGGCGCTACATGGGGCAGCCCGGAACTGCTGGATGCCTCGCCAACTACTACTATTAAGGGACTGGCGGCTGCTTATAAACCCAACGGCGACCTGGCGGTCTTTTTCGCCGATTATTCCACACTATACGTTAAGAAACATGCTGGCGGTAACTGGCAGGCAAAGTCTGCCTGGGACAAGACAACCGGTATTCTTTCCGGTGTCGGCACTGTCTATGACTCCGACTGGAACCTGCTTGTCGCCGGGCAGGACACCAGCGACAACTACAAGCTGTGGTCGTTGGTCTACGGCGACGGTGGTGATGTAACTTCCGGTACATGGTCTGCTCTAAAGGAAATGGCATCGGCTCCCTCGGGGGGTGATTTCGAATACACAAGTCCATTTCTGGATAAACCGGACGTGTATCGCAGCCTTCACGTGGAAAAGTTTTCCGGCACCGAGCTATACAATCGCCCGTTCTGGTCTCATACCATCCTGGACACGGATTTTGTGGATAGCCTGTGGCACGAACCGGTGCCCCTCAACCTGTCTACCGAATATGGACTGGCAATAGCGCATCATGGTGACTACTGCTGGCTGACAAGTCCGTCAGGAGTCTGGCGTGCCGCGATGGCAGAACAGAGCCTTAACCTTACCGGTGATGTAATGTCAGTTGGACTTGAGGCTCACCCCAATGGGGGCGGCCTGACAGTTGAACTCAGGAATGATGACGGAAGGTATGCAACACCGGGAAGCGGCGCACTCTCCGTACTCGATAGGGGATGTCAACTGGAACTCGGTATCGGTTACGTGACCTCCCAGGGCAATGAAATCAGCGCCGGTCCTGCTTTCCGGCTTGAGTCCTTTGAACATACCAGTGGCAGGGGAAAGGCGTGCCTGGTGTTGCATGCCGAAAATGCCTGGCGGCTTACCGAAGACTGGCGGGCCCGTCACCAGTTCCGCTGGAACAAGGACTCGGATGAGATGTCGGTTAAGGACATTCTGGGTTTTATCCTTGCCAGGGCAGGCCTGAAACTCGAGGCAAAGTCACAGTCCACCGTTGTCACTGGCTATTACCCTGACTTCACTATTCATCCCGGTAACCGGGGTAGTGACATCATCGGGAAGCTACTGTCATTTGTGCCTGACGTCCTGTTTCTTGAAGGGCACAAGGCGTATCTGGTCAATCCGCAGTCTTCCGACAGTTCAGTCTATTCCTACGGGCAGGGTCATGCCATATTTGAAGGCTGTTATCGGACCGGTGCGTGGAACATTAACCGTGTCCAGGTGGAAGGCTTCGACCCGGCAGAGAGTGAATCCATAATCGTTGATTCATTCGAGTGGGACCAGGTTGAACGACTTCACGACAGGCTGGTCCAGGTGGAAGATAGAAATCTCGATACGGTAGCACGGGCGGGAGAGAGGGGAGAAGCCTTCCTGCGAGAGGCGGAGATAAAATCGGTCGGCGGTATGATTCGAATACCCGTAAACTGCGGCCAGCAACTGTATGACGTTGTTGACATAACGGATATAAGGGCGGGACTCAGTTCTGCGAAACGCAGAGTAGTTACGGTGGTAATGACCTATCAACCGCAACAGGGAAAATACGAACAACGACTGCTACTTGGCGCGGTGTAGTGAAGATACCCGGCAGGTGAATTGCATGGGTTAAGCAGGGTGGTAAAATTTCAGGTCATTGTACCGTAATTAAATAACCAGCCATTCAGAGGAGGTCAGGTAGAAATGAGTCTGAGTAAAGCAATATTAAGGAGCTTTGATTCCGGGGGATATACGGCCACAGTGCAAATGGCCGGCAGTCACAAGATTTACCTCGAGGATGTTCCCGTGGCACGTAACATACCGGCAGTGGAGATGGCAGCGGGCAGGAAAGTTGCCGTGCTGTTCTTTGATACCCACAACGCCAGTGAATCAGTAGTAGTCGCTGTTTATACCTAGTCCGGACAGGTGCTCGCCTATGATCGTAAATCTGCACCACCGGTTAAATGCCCGGTGGTATTTTTCTGTATAACTCTGAAATATTTATTAAATGTTTAGAAACAGGGATAGTATGTTTACTGTCTGTTTAGCTCCCCGAGCCTACGCTGTTGGCAGAAGACAAAAGCTGCGGGTAACAGTCCAAAGGCTTTTGGCTTTGAGTCTGCGTCGGGAGCTCCAGAGTGCCGAGGAGATGGGTAAAACTACTGATACCCCTGGTGGGCGTATCCATTCTTGCATCGTTACTGGTTTCCTACACCTATGCCGATGTTGACACTGGCAGTGATATTGCATACGCACAACCTGCGGAAACAGCCCCGGAGTCCGGTGTAACTCTTTCCGCGGCAGGGACCGATGGCTATCCTGCGATAACTGCACCATCGGAAATTATGCCCGGATATGTGTTCGTGGTTGATAACCGTGAGATAGTACTGGAAAGACCCGCTATTCAGGCAGATGGGTCAAAGAGTTCCCCGGAAACATCCGAGCCATCCGCCAGCGGAGCAGTAACTGCTTTTGTTACAGTTGCTTCTTACCGTTTGATTGTTATTGATGAAAGTGACCGGATTACGGGGATATGGAGCAATACTACCGGCCTTAAACGCCCGTATTACTCCCTGCGGGTTAGAGATATAGAGTCAGACGGACCGGAGCACCCGCTGACAGAAGATATCCTGGACCAGTACAACCGGCTGCTGAATTCGGTTGACTGGACGGTGTGTGGAAAGGTCTACTAGCCCTGCTCCTGCTCAGCACCGCAGGCCGGATTATACAGATTTCCAGAAACACGGCTTAAAAAATGAATCGACCCCGAATATACTTCGAGGCCGATATTTTTTCTCACGGGCTGTAGCAGTTTTTTTACTACACGGCAGGTTTGTCCCCTTCTTCAGGAGGCTCTTCGATTTCTCCTTCGGGTACCTCTTCAATCACTTCGGCTTCCACCACTGCCTCAGGTGGTTCCTCGATTTCCCCTTCGGGGACTTCTTCAGCTTCCTCTTCCACTTCGTCAGTGGGAGATACCTCTTCCCCGGTTGTCGCCGCTTCTTCAGTCGGAGGTGGCACTTCCTCCGCCGTTTCAGCTTCCTCTTCCACCTCAGCAGTGGGAGATACCTCTTCCTCTGTTGTCGTCGCTTCTTCAGGTAGAGTAGGCTCTACTTCTTCGCCTGCTTCAGCTTCTGCTTCCGGAAGTTCGGCTTCTTCCTCAGCGGCTGGCGGTATTTCTTCTTCCGGTTTCTCTTCTTCTTCCTCTTCCTCGCCACGTTTCCTGAACCAGAGGAATGCTGCCAGCGCGATAATGGCTGCACCAATCAGTATCCACCAGTAAAGGCTGATGCCAATTGGGGCTGTTACAGAAGGCTTCAGTGAAAGCTCCTGTTTTTCGCTTTCGATATAGAACTCGTCTTCCACGTGGAGTTCAAGTTTAAAGGTGTAGTGGCCCTGTTTCCATCCTGCTGCCGGTATATAGCTGCCACTCCCTCCGGTCCGCCCTGCCTCCAGACGTCCGAAACTCATCAACGACACCTGTTCCAGTGGTTGTCCATCCAGCGTGACCTTGAGCAAGACCTCAACATCGTCCAGGGGGCCGGAGAGATTGTTTATACTGTAGACCATGCGAATAAAACTCAGGTCGTTGGAATCCGGCGGGTAATTTTCCTCGATGCCGAACTGCTCAATATAGGCTGTCCGTACCATGAGCTCGATCTCTTTGGTCTCGTCAGCCCTGATTTCGAACTCCTCCTGGGCAAGTACCCTGCCGGCAATGTAGGCGACGATGCGGTATGTACCCGGGGCAACCGTAACTTCCATCTCTCCCGTCTCGGTCTGGCTGATGTTGTTAACCTTCTCGTCCAGCACCTTGAATAGCCTGAGTTGGGCTTCTATTGGGAAGCCGTCCGCGGTGATGACCCGGGCCTTAACCCAAGCAGCGGTGCCGGTTACTATCAGGCTTGCACTCTGGGCACTGGCGGAGGCGAGTGCGGCTCCTGTACTGCCCACTTCTCCCACCGGTGTACTTCTAGCCGTTATTATCAGTTCGTACTCGCCGGGTGCGGTGTCCTTGGTGACCCTGATGGTTACGAAGAGCCGTTGCTCACCGTCAGGGTCCAGAGTGAACTCGGTCTCGCCTATCAGCACTTCTACCCCGTAGGGGGCATCGACCTTCATATTGATGTCCATCGGGCTATCGCTGTGGTTGAAGACCACCAGGTAGATACTCGGGTGACTTATCTCAGTCCCCTGAGGTAGCTCGAACTCCTGCAAACTGAAGGTTCCGGACAGGGCCACGCCCCCCTGGGCGTGCACCGCCGGGGTGGGGAGGAGGACTGTAATGGTGAAAAAAAGCAGAAGGAGGCCGGAAACCAGCCTCCCCCTGTTACTATTAAGAAATCGATTCAAAAGCAGTTCTCACGTCTAGTTCTTTACGGTAAATGTAATCGTACCGTAGTAGTCAACCTCCTCGATACCGACAAGAGAGAAGGCCAATCCCATGAACATTTCGTGGTCAGCGGTACCCTCTGAGGTGTTTTTCGGTACCTCGACACGTCCCTCTGAGCCGTAGCCTGTGATGGTGGTAGCGGTATCTATCAGCACCGCTTGAGCGACTGCGGGTATTCCTGTGCCGGCTCCGGTCTGCCCGTCATCAATCACTAGGTTGAACTCCGAGGGACCAGCGGGTACGTCCGTCCCCTGGGCTAGAGTGACATTGTTTCCGCTGCCGTCAGTCCATGTTGTCGTTGAGTGGACTTGCAGTTCGTAGCTTGCGTTGGTGATGGCCTTGGTGGTCATGCGGTAGGTGCCTGGGTCCGTAATGTAACCCCATGCGCCTGGCTCGATACCATCCAGGACGCTACCCAGGACGACCGTGCCCTGGCCGAAGCCAACCTCGGAGAAGGCACCCATTGTGGCACTGTTGGAGACTGTTATGCTGCTGCCTCCTGGCTTCTCGTCGTACGCCCTGACCTTGGCTTTCCAGGTCGCAGTAGCTTTGGCCAGCTTACCAACCTTGAAGGCCAGCGTCCAGTCATCAACGGTAACGGCGAAATTGCTAGGCGTAACGCAGTTGCCGCCCTCCACCGTCCAGCTGGTGACGTACCCGCCACTGTTGTTCTCCATCGTCCATCCCGCCGTTTTGTCCCACTTGAAAATGACAAACTCGTCAGCATCCCAGTCCGACGTCTCGGCCGTGGCGTCGTCATAGATATAGAACTCAATGTACTCGACGTCGTCAATGGTGTTAACATCACTAACGGTAGCCCTCACGTAGTACTCCACCTCAGGCACCATATCGATTAGCAGGACTTGGCTGGCGTCCTCAAGATATACATCCGAAACCACTGGTTTGGTGTTGCCACCTCTACCGTGGCCGGTAACACCACCTTGTCCGGCATATACAACTGCCGGAATCAACGACATCAGCAGGGCACCTGCCAGCAATATTGTCAGCACTTTTCTCATCTGCTCTCACCTCCTTCCATGTTTTGTAATCGTACAAGATTCCTTATTTTCAGTATGTAATTATTGTTACATGTATATACTTTTTAGATTATCGTATCGGGGTTAAGGCGGGATTAAAATTCGTCATGTAAAGTTGCGGTATGGTTACGGAACAGTATCAATGCAGATATTGTTACATGTATATACACTTATTATGTACAGTTCACCTCCAATAATCCCACATCTTATGTTAACATTCTGCTTCTTGTCAAGGCAGACCTTTGTTAAAGGTATACCTGTTACTGTCATAGGTTACTTTATTTCATCAATCGCCGACCGAAAACGTTCCCAGATGGTATCTTTAAAGGCGGCAAATTCATCCCTGGTAATAAACTCCTCGGCAGATTTGCCATTGGAACGGCTCTGGGAAATATTTGACAGGCGACTGTCCTGCGCCGCTGCCATTACCTGACGGATATGGTCATTTGATACCAGCTTGGTAAGAATGCGCCGGAGATGCTCCCCGATCTCATCAATGCTCATGTTGATAGCCCGTGTAACCTGTTCCGCTGAGCCTGTTTGGGCAATGCGCCGAAGAATATCGGTCTCGATACCTGTCAGACCAGGCATCAGGTTATTTACCTGTTCACTCATCGTACCGAACTGCTCGAATTCCTTGAGCACCCGGACTGCTATTCCCGGTATGAGCATCATATCAGCGATAGGATGCCTTCCCTGTGCGACCATCCTGATGATATCAATCAGGTCGGCAGGGTCGGTGTCCTTGGTCATACAGGCATTTGCACCTGATTTCATTGTCTGAAAGACGTGTTCTTCACTGGTGTTATCTATCGTGAGCAGCACCGCTACTGAAGGAATGTTCTGCCTGATGTACCTGGTCGTCCGGACACCGGCAAAATCATCATGGTCAGCATTCATGACAGCCACCCTCGGCGGATTGGCTTGAATTTCAGCGAGGGCTTCTTCGCTACCGGTTGTTTCACCAATAACGTCAATATCATCTTCCCCGGAAAGGGTGAAGTGAATACCCTCCCGAAACAGCACCTGCCAGTCAGCCAAAAACACAGTAATCCTGCTCATGCCTCTATTTACTCGCGAATCAAGCTTCATACCCATAGTCATTAAACCATGCACCCGTAAAGCAAGGAATAAAGTTCCTAAAATTTCTGTAAAGAAATCATAAAGATTTCATAAAGATTTATAGGCAAATATTAAGAGAATCAGGGTGGTTATAAGTAGTGGGTAATCAGTAGAATTGCAGTGGATAAACGGAAGCCGTCTGTTTATAAGAAAGTTCTGCCTGCAGGAAGGGTATGTTTAACGGGGCTGGTTCTCCTCAGGCCGGACAAACTTATAACCCATGCCGTGTTCGGTGACGATGACCTTGGGAGAACTCATACTGTCGCCCAGTTTCTGCCTGAGGTGCTGGATATGTACCCGGAGCAGGTCCCTGGTGTCCTGGTAGCCTTCTCCCCATACCTTGGCCAGCAGGTTCTCGTGGGTGAGGAGACGGCCTTCGTTTCTGACCAGTTGGCGGAGCAGTTTCATCTCGGTGGACGTGAGTTTCACCGGTTTCCCGTCAATCTTGACTTCATTACCGGCAAAATCTACGGATAATTTCCCGGCAACATAGGGGCGCTCTTCGCTGGTTACGGGAGCACCGCGGGAGCGACGTAATACCGCATCCACCCTGGCAAGCAGCTCAATGTGGCTGAAGGGTTTGACCATATAGTCATCTGCTCCGAGTTCGAGACCACGGGCGATATCGACATCCTCCCCCTTGACCGTGAGCATGATGACGGGTACCTGTGAGAAGCGCCGCAACTCACGAATAACGTTGTAACCATCGATATCAGGCAGATTAATGTCAAGGATTACAATGTCCGGACTTTCCGTTTCGATTAACTGAAGTCCTCCGTTGCCGTCGCTTGCGGAAAGCACTTCCGCTCCGCTCCAGCGGAGCTGGAAGCACAGCGTTACGACTTCAACGATATCCGGTGCATCGTCAACGACTACTACTTTCAATCCGTGCTCCTTGCCATTGGTAACGAGAAAAAGAAACTGCAGCCCGGTCCTGTCTGGCCGGCCAGCCATATTTTACCACCGTGAAGCTCAACAAGGAACCGCGCAATGGTGAGCCCAAGTCCACCTCTTCCGTCGGTCTTCTGTATCTGGTAGTGGGCCTCGAAGATGCGCTCCTGTTCTTCGGGTGGAATACCTCCGCAGGTATCGCTTATCTGTGTGACCAGGTTTGTCCGGTCATCCTGCCAGACGCTTACTTTTATTTTGCCTTCTTCAACACTGAATTTGCACGCATTGGCTATCAGGGTGAGTAATATCTGTTCCAGGTGTCCGGGGTCGGCTCTGACCAGCGGAAGTGAATCAGGTATGTCCAGAACCAGGGTCTGCCTGCGGCTCTGAATCCGGGGATGTATTCGCTCCGCTACATTTTCAATAATACCGGTGATATCAACGGATTCAGGTTGAAACTGGAAGTCCTGAAACTGCTGGCGGGGCATGTCCGCCAGTGAAGTTACTCTCTCGTTCAGGCGGTGGGCGTTACGGATGATGGACTGGAGGAGCCGCCACTGCACACTACCCTCGTCCAGGTGGAGCTCACCGGATATCAGTTCTGCAGAAGCGATGATGGCAGTCAGCGATGTCTTGAGTTCATGCGTAATCGCCGATATAAAATCCAGTTGTTCACTTTCAGGTGTACTCGCGTTGTCTGCCGGCGACTGCATTGCATGTCCTCTTGCCAGGTATCGAGTGCGACCCACGGCGGGACCCGGAAAAAGGTCCCGGCGGATTGCTACTTGTCCATATTCTTGGCGATACTCTTCAGAATGGTGAGAATGCCAATGACGGCGCGCTGAATTTCAGGTGGTTCCTGACTCAGTACTCGGGCTACGTACGGGTCTAATCGTCCGCTGGCATATACCGGAGTCCGTTCTGCCGTTGAAGTAACCGGGGATGAAAGATATCCGGCCAGGGAAAAAAGTTCGTTTTCCTCAAAACCAAGGGGACCTGCTATCTTTCGAAGAATATGAGCCGAGGGGAAGCGTTCTCCTCTCTCGATACGTCCGAGGTGCGACGCCGAAACCTTCGCTTTGGTGGCAAGCTCCTGTAAAGTCAGGGGTAAGCTGATTCTTTGCTGCTTGATTATTCCCCCGACATGATTTTCAGCGTCATTGTCCATGTGAGTATTCTAATTAGCCAGTTGGCACTTGTCAAGGGCTCTTTTACCTGATAAATGCTTCTGTATCCATCTTGACGCACAATTACGGTGGATATACAATAGCGTTACCAGGTGTCATGACCTGAGGTGATTAACATGATCGGTAAGTACGATGTCATTATTGTTGGCGGTGGTCCCGCAGGGATATTTGCGGCTCTCGAGATAGTAAAGACCTCTGACGCCAGTGTCCTGCTTGTTGAAAAAGGACGGGATATTGACGGTCGTCAGTGTCCGGCACGTGACCGGAACGTACCTTGTGCTACCTGTGTACCGTGCAATCTCGTTTGTGGCCTTGGGGGAGCCGGAGCTTTCAGTGACGGCAAGCTGACACTCACTTCCGAGTTTGGAGGACACTTAACCGACTACTTTGGCAGGGAGAAGGCTGACGACCTTATCAGGTATGTCGATGATGTCTACCTCAGCTTTGGTGCTTCCGACAGGCTCTACGGGATTGGAGATGGAGTCGACCGGCTGGTTCGTATTGCTTCACTGGCAGAGTTACGCCTGACACCAATGCCTCTGCGCCACCTTGGTACCGACCACTGCCGGTCTATACTCACTGCAATGAGGGACTACCTTGCACCACGGCTGGATTTTCAACTCGGTACTGCTGTTACATCGGTGATTACCGATAATGGACAGGTAAACGGCATCGTCACAGGGACTGGAGACCGGTTTGAGTGTGACTTTTTAGTCCTGGCTCCGGGCAGGGAAGGTTCCGACTGGCTCTCACGGGAAGCGCAGCGACTTGGCCTGACGATGCATACCAATCCCATTGATGTCGGTGTCAGGGTGGAAGTACCGGTGGCAGTTATGGAGGAATTCTGCGAGGTCCTGTATGAAGGTAAGCTGGAGTTCCTTTCACCCAGCTTTGATGACCGTATCAGGACGTTCTGCATGTGCCCTGCCGGTGAGGTTATCATGGAATCTACCGGTGGCGTTGACCCGGTTATTACCGTGAACGGGCACAGTTATGCTGACCACCGGAGCAATAATACGAATTTTGCCCTGTTGATGAGTACCACTTTCACTGAGCCGTTCCGGGAACCGATTGCCTACGGGAAGTATATTGCCAGGCTGGCTAATATCCTTAGCGGCGGAGTGCTGGTACAACGCCTCGGTGACCTGATGCAGGGACACCGTTCCACGCGTGAGCGTATCGAACGCGGCCTGGTACGGCCTACGCTGGCAAGTGCTACTCCCGGTGACCTCAGCTTTGTGATGCCGTACCGTTACCTTGCCGGAATCGTGGAGATGCTCAGGGCGATGGACAAACTTGTCCCGGGCGTGGCTTCACATCACACCCTGCTCTACGGAGTGGAGGTCAAGTTCTACTCCGGGCGTTTACAACTCAGCCCCTGCCTGGAGACAGAGGTGGACAATATGTTTGCCGCCGGTGACGGTGTCGGTATCAGCCGGGGCCTCATCCAGGCATCAGCATCCGGTGTCGCTGTTGCCAGGGAGATACTGGGCCGGAGAAGCTGACGCCATTGTAAGGAGTACAGACTCTCCGTTTACGCCAGTATCACGCGATTTGACACTTCTACCGAGATTGCCACGCTTCGCTCGCAATGACTGATAGACCGTATCTCAGGATGACAGGGTTCGTTTCAGGATGACTGGCCTTGTGGTGTCATTGCGAGGAGCGTACCGGCGCGGCGTCCGTCTCAGCGACGAAGCAATCTCTGCACCGCTATGGTAAGCTAATCGTGGCAGATGGGGATGGGTCCGGTTTCTTGACACAAGACATCTGTGCTATCTAAAATAATGCAGTGCGAGCACAGCTTCGTGCTTTTGGCAGGTAGCCACGGGGTCCGGTGCAGCGCAAGAGTATCAGGAAAACGATAAGTACAGACAGGTTTGAATTGGAAGCAGCGATGAAAGAAAAACTGACCGGCGATCTGAAAAAAGCAATGAAGGGCGGCGACAATACAAAGCGCTCGGTTGTCCGCATGATAATGTCTGCAATCAAGAACGCTGAAATTGCCAAACGAAGTGATATTGAGGATTCTGACATCCTCGGTATTATTGCCAAAGAAGCCAAGGTACGCGAGGAGAGCATCGAAGCCTTCAAACAGGGTAACCGGCAGGACCTGGTTGACCAGCAGGAGGCTGAACTGGCCATTCTCCAGGAATACCTGCCTAAAAAGGCCACTCGCGAGGAAATTATCGAAGCAGCGCGTGCCGTCATTGCTGAAGTCGGTGCTGAAGGTCCGCACGACAAAGGCAAAGTAATGCCCGCTCTCATCGCCAAGTTCAAGGGTAAGGCTGACGGCCGGGACATAAACGAGGCAGTTACCGAACTTCTCAGCTAACCAATCATTTCGGCACGATGTATACACTGCTCAGGTGTGTGTAAACAGACCGGTACGTCCGTTATCCGCGTTAGATTCTTCTCACGTTTTCCTGCCGATAGCTCCGTTACTGTTACCTGGAATCCTGTTTCTGGCGGGATTTCCGACTATTGTTGTATTTTCATATTTTGTCCTTGCGGTTATGGTGTATAATACTGCCGGAAATACTACCGGGGGGATGATGAATAATGAAGATTACAGACGTAAAAACATTCGTAGTTGGGAACCCGCCGCCCTATCACGGGGGAATGAACTGGGTATTCCTGAAGCTGGTAACCGACGGTGGCACTGTCGGTTATGGTGAAGCCTATGCTGTACCGTTTGATCCCCTGGCTGTGGCGAACCTCATCGAGAGTGTCGGGGAGCGACTCATCATTGGCACCGACCCTTTCCGAATCGAAAGGCTGTGGCGTAATGTATACACCAGCGGCTATGACCTGCACCCCGACCTTACCAAGATGGGCATACTCAGTGCCTTCGAGATGGCATGCTGGGATATAGTGGGTAAGGAGCTTGACCAGCCTGTTTATAACCTTCTCGGCGGCAAGTACAATGAAAGAATCCGGTCATATACGTACCTTTACCCCGCTCCCGATGACCCGGTTAGGGGCAATGTGCACACCGACCCGGAGCGCGCTGCCAAGAGAGCTGTTTTTTATGCAGACCAGGGATTTACGGCTGTGAAGTTCGATTCCGTCGGGCCGATGTCCGAGAACGACCCGGTACAGCTTTCCCTGGAAACCCTGGATAATGCCGCAGCCGTTATTAAGGCGGTACGGGAGGCTGTTGGAAACCGGTGTGATATTCTCCTGGGTACGCACGGACAGATGGTTACTTCCAGTGCCATCAGGCTGGCAAAGAGGATTGAGCAGTACGACCCCCTGTGGTTCGAGGAGCCGGTCCCGCCGGAAAACCGCGACGAGATGGCCCGGGTAGCCCGTTCCACGAGTATTCCAATCGCCACCGGTGAACGACTTTCCACCAAGTACGAGTTTAGAGAACTGCTTGAAAGGCAGGCAGCCGTTATCCTGCAGATGGCACTGGGAAGAGTAGGCGGAATCCTGGAAGCGAAGAAGATAGCCGGTATGGCCGAGGCATACTATGCCCAGATTGCGCCTCATCTCTACTGTGGTCCGATAGAGGCCGCTGCAAATATTCAAATCGATACGTGCAGTCCTAATTTCCTTATCCAGGAGAGCATCGAGACCTTCGGCGGTTTCCATGCCGAGCTTCTCAATGAACCCATCCAGTGGGAAGACGGCTATATTATTCCTCCCACCAAACCGGGACTGGGTGTCGAGCTGAACGAAGAAGTTGCGCTTAAGAACCCTTACAATCCGGGCCGGGACTGGATGCGGACCTGAGCGGGGATTCAGTAGTCGGAAAGCCCCGACCGGAGTTTTGCCGCCTGGTAAATTCACCGGAGAAAGGTGATTTCGAATATAATAATCAATAGCGTTTAACGGCTGTTTCTGCTAATATTGGTGTAGTCGGCAGTGCACTGCTGCCAGAGGGGACTACCCGGTGCACCGTATAGAAGTTCGTCTGAAAAACCACCTGCCCGATGCCCGGGGTACGGGTCTGGTCAAAGATATTCGTGACCTCGGAATCCAGACCGTTTCTAGTGTCCGTGTTACTGATGTCTACTGGCTTGACGCTGACCTGGAACCGGAGAACCTGGAGCTGGTATGTCAGCTTCTGGCAGACCCTGTTACCCAGGACTACCGCACCGTCAAGGCAATATCCACTGAAGAAGACGTAACTGCCCGGCACCACGTTGTCGAAGTCACCTATAACCCCGGTGTCGTTGATCCCGTTGAAGAGACTGTCATGAAAGCAGTCCGTGACCTTCGTATTGAAGGTGTTCAGGGGGTAAAAACGGCAAAACGATATCTCATTGATGGCGAACTCGATGAAGCACAACTCGAAAGCATCTGCGGCAAACTGCTGGTCAACCCGATAGTCGAGTACAGTGTCAGCGCGAATACGGCACCGTTTTCGTCACGACCCGGCTACGTATTCGATTTGAAGCATGTCACTATTCTCGAAGCAGATGACGCCTTACTTGAGAAGACAGCCGGAGAGTACGGGTTCTCTGACCCTGAATGGGGCGCTATCGTTGAATACTACCGGGAACAGGGGAGAGACCCCACTGATGTTGAACTGGAAACACTTGCCCAGACATGGTCGGAGCACTGTGTTCACAAGACATTCAAGGGCAGGATATCAATTGATGGTCAGATCATTGATAACCTACTGAAGAATACAATCGCAAAAGCGACGCAGGAACTGAATAAACCGTGGTGCCTGTCAGTTTTCAAGGACAATGCCGGGGTGATTGATTTCGACGGCCGGTGGGCGCTGTGCTTCAAAGTGGAAACGCACAATCACCCGTCGGCGGTAGAACCTTACGGCGGTGCGGCAACCGGTATTGGCGGTGTGGTCCGTGACCCCCTTGGTACCGGGCTCGGTTCCAAACCGATAGCCAATACGGATGTATTCTGTTTCGCACCACCAGACTTCGCCCATGAAAAACTGCCTCCGGGCGTACTGCACCCGCGGCGTATTTTCAAGGGTGTCCGTGCCG
>DUES01000166.1 GCA_011192055.1 Dehalococcoidia bacterium | reverse complement strand
CAGTCCCTTCTCATCCTGTTTGGAAATAACCACGCCAACTGCTTCCTGCATACGTGAATCGTGATAACCCAGTCTCACCAATACCCCAATGATTTCCAGGATATCTATCTGCCAGAATAACGGAAACCCGAGCTGCAGCCACCGGGGATTTGCTACCTGTTCCGGTGCATGGCTCCTCTTGTGTACGTGGTGCCGGAGCAGGTGGTCAGAACCTTCCCTGATAGTGTTCCTGATTGCATCTGTTCTTTTTTCCGGTGGGATTTCAGCAAGCGCCCGGAGCGCCTTTACCGTGCCCATGTGACAGGTATGCTTTCCCCAGCAATTCGTGTACCTGTCGTAAGGCCATCCACGGGGAGCCTCACCTTCGCCATCATCAAAACGTTGATATGTCGTTATCCAGTCAATCCCCTTTTGCACCCTGGCATCATCCAGGTAACCAAGCCTTATCAGGCTCCAGACCATATTTGCCGTAAGGCAGGGCATAACCATGTCATGATTTCCGGCCCCATCTTTTCCCGAACTGTGGGCAAACCCGCCGCTCTGCGGGTCCTGTGATTTCTCCATGATAAATTCGCAGGCCTTCCTGATGCGAGTGTCATCTCCATCTGCTGCCATTTCGGCAAGGATGATGAGTTGCCACACCGTCCCCCTGTACTTGCCGCGCACATAGAAGTCCTCGGGATTGCCCCAGTAGCCGCCATCGTTCTGCCTGTCCAGTATCCGGGGGATAACACCTTTTTCCATTATCGAACGACGCGCTGTTGTTGCTTCGATACCGTCAGCGGGTTCCTCAAGAATATCAACCAGGGTGAAGTACCGCACCGATGGATTTTCATCCTCAATGAGCCAGTCCGTGGGGTCGGCTTTCAGGGCAGATTTCCAACCGGTCATTCCTGCCATTTCTCTCCCGTGCTATGATACACTCGTCTGTCCGGAAGTATATCATAGCAATATACTAAATGAAGCCTGTTGTTACGCCGGTATGATTAAACGGGCTTGACAGCTTTGTCAAAGTATGCTTTGTTTTGTACATGCAGTGCTACCATGATATTTGACACGGGAGGTATTTAGATTGAAGGAAAGAGAAGAAAAGTCACTGCTTGGACCTTTTCGGGTGCTTGACCTTACCGACGAAAAGGGGGTCCTGTGTACCAAGCTCCTGGCCGACTTCGGGGCCGACGTCATAAAGATTGAACCCCCCGGCGGCGACCCCATGAGAAAAATCGGCCCGTTCTATCATAACGAGCAAGACCCCGAAAAAAGTCTTTACTGGTTCACCTACAACACGAGCAAGCGCAGTATTACGCTGGATATCACGCAACCCGAAGGCCAGGAACTGTTCCGGGAGTTGGTGAAGACTGCCGATTTTGTAGTGGAGTGTTTTGCACCGGGTTTCATGGATAAACTTGGTCTCGGTTACTCTACACTCAGTCAAATCAATCCCCGCATCATCATGACGTCCATCACCCCGTTCGGTCAGACTGGACCGTACTGTGACTTCAAGTCCAGTGATATCGTCGGGATGGCAATGGGAGGTCTCCTGTATCTTACCGGGGAACCGCACCGTCCCCCCGTTCGTGTACGGGCACAACAGGCCTATTCCCAGGCCAGCGTCCAGGCAGCCGGTGGGACAATGGTAGCCCATTACTACCGCCAGACGAGTGGGGAAGGGCAGTATGTTGATGTCTCGATGCAGGAAGCAATCAGCAATACTATCGATACTGCCCAGCAGGCCTGGGACCTGCAACGGGTAATATACAGGAGAGTAGCCCCTTTCCGGCCGCTGGGTGACTTGAAAGTCCGCTGTGTTTACGCCTGCAAAGACGGTTTTTTTGCCTGCTGGAACCCGGAAGAACTCCAGGGTATTCGTGAATGGATGGATAGAGCCGGAGTCCCCTACGATGAAACTCAGATGGAAAGATGGATTGAACTGCGGCAGAAAATAGAGGACGGTGAGATTACACTTACGGAAGCGATATCCCAGGAAGAACTGACAGAAATGCAGGAAACACGAATTCCTCTACTTGCGAAATTCAACCGGAAAGAAATCTATACCGAAGCTCTGGAAAGGAGCTTCGGCTGGGCACCGGTAAACACCCCCAAAGACCTGGTGGAAAATCCACAACTGGCAGCACGTAACTACTACGTCCAGCTTGAGCATCCTGAACTCGACGATACAATCACCTATCCGGGTGCTCCCTGCAAGATGTCCGAGACACCCTGTGAGTTGCGAAGTCTCGCCCCGCTCATCGGGGAGCATAATGAAGAAGTCTTCGTGAAAGAACTCGGTATATCTCCACAGCGACTGTATGAACTCAAGCAGGCTAACGTTATTTAGAGATTTGGAGAAAATCCCGGTATGGATACGAAACAGGTATTTAAAGGAATAAAGGTCGTTGATTTTTCATGGTATGCAGTCGGACCGCAGACAGCCAGATATCTCGGCGACCACGGTGCTGAAGTAATCCGTGTCGAGTCTTCAGTAAGTCCGGACGGTCTGAGGCGAGTGGGGCCGTTCAGGGACGGGGTTAACGGAATGAACCGCAGCGGGTATTTTAACAACCAGAACCCGAATAAATACGGTATCAGCCTCAATCTCAAGCTACCCGGGGCAGTAAAGATTGCCAGGAAACTTGTCGCCAGGGCTGATATCATTACCGAGAGCTTTACGCCCGGTGTCATGGAACGCTTCGGGATGGGCTATGAGGACCTTGTAAAAACAAGGCCGGACATTATTATGATAAGCATGGGGGCACAGGGCCGGGGTGGTCCTTACTCCCACCACAGTGCATTCGGGCACGTGCAGCAGGCACTCAGTGGTGTCAACCACCTGACCGGATGGCCTGACGGATACCCCACCGGCGTGCACGGTCCTTATACGGATTTCTTTGTACCCCACATAGCGGCAATGTCCTTAATCGGTGCGCTCGAATACCGCAATCGTACCGGAAAGGGTCAGTACATAGAGCTTTCACAGTTGGAGGCCTCAATCCACTGCCTGGAGACTGCTATCCTCGACTATACTGTCAATGATGTAGAACAGTGCCGCATCGGGAACCGCCATCCCCAGGCATCGCCCCATGGTGTCTACCGCTGTCCGGGAGATGACCGGTGGTGCGCCATTGCGGTATTTACCGATGAGGAATGGCTGAACTTCTGCAAGGTCATTGGCAGTCCGCCGTGGACCGATGACCCTAGGTTCAACACCCTGGAAGGTCGACTTGAACACGCGGATGAACTGGACTGCCTGGTTGAGGAATGGACCTGCCGGAACAAAGCGGAACAGATAATGAACATGATGCAGGCAGCAGGAGTGGCGGCGGGTGTTGTCCAGACGTCACAGGACCTTCATGCCGACCCCCAGTTGAAACACCGTAATCACTACTGGGTACTTAACCATACGGAGATCGGTCCTTCTACCTATGACCGGCCTTCATTCAAGTTGTCCAGGACTCCGAGCCAGGGACGAATGCCCGCTCCCTGTATAGGTGAACATACCCAGTATATCTGCAGTGAACTGCTTGGCATCTCCGACGAAGAGTTTATAGAGTTGCTTACCGAGGGTGTATTTGAGTAAGCTATGTCAGGAGTAAGACGACAACATTCAGAAGACGACGCAGAGCTTGTATCTGTAAAACCCTTTTTATGACAACCGGGAACGGGGTTGTATTTAATGAGAAGACCGAGACTTTGGTGGATTGCCCTGGGTTTGTTCAGTATCCTCTTATTTGCTTTTGCGGGTTTCTGGCTGTGGGCGGAGTTCGGTTTTGAACGTACCGTAGTACTGTATGAAACAGCCCGGGCACCGGAGGTTGAGTCTGCACTGCCAGAAGCCGCTACTGTGGAGGCTGCACCTGAAGGAGAGGCTGCGACACAGGCAGCGGAGGTGCCAGCATGGTTAACACCGACTCGCTGGAGTATGATGGCCGGAGCAGGTATCATTGCTTTCTATATTATCTATCTCGAAGCAGTTTACCGGAGAAGGCAGAGAAGCGAAAGGCTGCATATAAAAGACTGATATCCGGGTAATCTTAATAGAGAACACTGAGTTCACGGAGTATTTGCATAGTATAAATAATTTGTAAAGGAGAACAGACATGGGTATCGCGAACTTCTCTCTCGAAGGTAAAGTGGCACTGGTAGCGGGGGGTAGCAGGGGTATCGGGGAGGCCGGTGCTATCGGGCTTGCCGAAGCCGGTGCGGATGTGGTGGTTAGCAGCAGAAAGCTGCCCGAACTGGAGAGGGTGGCTGAGGAAATCAGGGCCAGAGGCAGGCGCGGTATGGCAATTGCTGCTCACATCGCCAAGCAGGAAGAATCAAGGAACCTGGTAGATAAGGTAATGGCCGAGTTCGGAAGAATAGATATTCTTTTTAACAATGCCGGTACGAACCCGTATTTTGGACAAATTATAGATGCAGAAGAATGGGCCTGGGATATTACCATGAACGTCAACCTCAAGGGCCCTTTCATCCTGTCCCAGATGGTTGCGAAAATAATGCGGGAGCAGGGTGGTGGCAGCATCATCAATACGGCGTCGACTGGCGGACTCAGGCCCGGCGGAAACCAGGGTATTTACAGTGTTACCAAGGCTGCCCTTATCATGATGACCAAGGTTATGTCCAAGGAGTGGGGCGAGTATAATATCAGGGTAAATGCACTGGCTCCGGGTGTGATAAAGACCCGCCTGAGTGAGGCGCTCTGGAAGGACCCGGCGGTCGGCGAAGCAGTAGCGCAACGGACTCCCCTGAGGCGATTGGGTGAAATTGAAGACCTTGCAGGTGCTGTTGTTTACCTGGCCTCCGACGCCTCCAGCTTTGTCACCGGGGATACCATCATTATAGACGGAGGGGTTACGTCGTAATTCACTGCCTGAATAAGTTCATATAACAAGACTGTCGGTTAATGACAATACGTTCCCGTATCCGGTTATGTGTTTACGGGAACGTATTTTTTACGGTGATAAGGTTGAAGCCTGAGCGCACCGGATATCAATCCCTGACCGTGAGCATTAATCCCGCAGGTTAATGTGGAACTGATGTATTGACACAGCCCATAAACAGCGATTACAATATCGTATCTCAATATCGGATGTCGTTATTATGGTGGATAGAGAGTTTTTCCTGGGATTCATAAAAATTCATATCCTGTATCATGCTGCCAGGGAACCGGTCTTCGGTATGGAGTTGGCCGGTGAGCTTGCCCGGCACGGATACAGCATCAGTCCGGGTACCCTCTACCCGACCCTTCACCGACTTGAAAAAGAGGGTTACCTCAATAGTGATAAGAAGGTTGTCAACGGTAGAGTCAGAAAATACTACCGGGCTACTCCTGAAGGAAAACGAGTACTTGAACAGGCCCGGGGAAACATAAGGGAGCTGGTAACAGAGGTTCTTGAAGAGAACTAGGGTACTGTCTTACAAATGCCCTTACGGTTTCTGTCATCCCGGACTCGGTCCGGAATACGTGTTCACCCCCTGGATTCCAGCCTGTGCCGGAACGACATCAACATCCATCATACGTCACGATATATATTGAGCCACTACCCTAGACAGTTGCACAGTACAGAGGGCTGAGGACTATAAGACTCAGGTATTATCCCTGATGAAAAAACTACCTATGATTAAGCGATTCTCGCTCTACGGTTTTCTGAAAAACCAGAGGTATTTCGAGCCGTTTATTATACTGTTCTTCCTGCAGCAGGGACTCTCCTTTACACAGATCGGTTTACTGATCGGTTTCCGGGAACTCTTAATAAATATCATGGAGATTCCCAGCGGAGCGGTAGCCGATCTATACGGCCGGCGCCGCAGCATGGTGTTTTCATTCTCCTCTTACATCATCTCGTTTGCCGTATTCGGATTCAGCCAGGACTACTGGCACTTTTTCGTGGCAATGTTCTTTTTTGCGATTGGTGATGCCTTCCGGACCGGCACCCACAAATCAATGATATTCACCTGGCTCCGTATCGAGGGGCGCCTTGATGAGAAAACGCAGGTCTACGGTTATACCCGCTCGTGGTCCAAAATCGGTTCGGCAGTTTCTACCGTGCTGGCGGTCGTGCTCGTTTTGCTGACCAATAACTACACATTTGTATTCTTTATCGCCATTATCCCTTACGTAATAGGGCTTATCAATTTTATGACATATCCCAAAGAGCTGGAGGGGAGACCCGATGCTGAAGCGGGATTGAATACGCTGGTTGTTCATCTCTGGAAATGTATGAAAGAGGCGCTCGTTATCCCTCCGCTGCGTCGCCTGATTGTCGAATCGATGTCATTCGAGGGTGTTCATAAGGCGGTTGACAGCTATCTTCAGCCCGTTATCAGGAATATGGCGCTTCTCATTCCGGTATTCGTCGGAATGGGGGAGACACGCCGTGCCGCCATAATGGTCGGCGTGGTGTACGTCATCCTCTATCTGCTCTCTGCTTATGCCAGCCGTAACTCGTACCGGTTGACCGGTTTCGCGGGAGGAGAAGAAAAGGGCAGTCGAATGCTCTGGAAAGCCATCTTTCTTATATATATCGGCCTTATTCCCCTGCTGTTCTTTGAGTATTACTACGTGGCAATTATCGGTTTTATCGCCCTTTCCGTACTCCAGAATTTCTGGCGCCCAATCCTGATAAGCCGTTTTGATGCCTTTGCCACTGAGACGCAGGGAGCAACGATACTATCGATTGAAAGCCAGGCAAAATCGGTTTCCACGATGGTAGTGGCTCCGGTTCTGGGTGTCCTGGTTGACCTTGTCCGCGGGCAGGGCCTGGGTGGAGAATTCTGGCCGGTAGCAATTATTGCAGCAGTTGTCGCTCTGCTGATATTGCTGACGCCAATGAAGAAAAAAGGTGTCAGCCATGAGATTTCTGAATTGAAAACAAGCCACCTGGACGATTACGAGGACTAACTGCCGTCATGCGTGGTTACCCGGAAAACAGTCTCCCTTGATATACGTGTGGTGACTGTCAATCCTGTGGAGCGGGAGACGGGACTCGAACCCGCGACAACCTGCTTGGAAGGCAGGAACTCTGCCAACTGAGTTACTCCCGCTTAGTCGAGTTACACACAAATTCTACGCCAAAACATAATGCAAAAGCAAGCTGCGGACTACCTGCTTATAGAATCTTTCGCTTCCTTTGTCAGTTTATACCTGCCAGTAGGCAGGATAAAGTATTAATATTTGAAGTAGTATTAACAGTCAACCGGTAGATGAAGTATGGTCTATAGGATAATAAACGACTGCTCGGACAATTCAGTAAACCTTATATCGGACCGGCCATTTATCTGGTCTTTATTATTTATATACCCGAAGCTACGGCAATTCACAGGGGACCGGCACAGGGAGCAAATACCGCCATTTTGTTGATTTTGCACGGTTTAACTGATTTCTATCCGAATATCGTTAAGAAATGTTCCCAAGGTTTCTTTTAAACATATCCTTAGTACTTCCAAGGTGTGTTTTTTGTTATTACCTTGAGCCATATTCTATCATACGCAAATTCAGGTATTGACAAAGCTCTTAACCCTAAGGTACCATTTTTCTTGTAAGTTTATTTATAAATGAGGTGTTATTTAGCTAATTTACAGTGTTTTTATGCTTCACTAGTAGTATTCTCTCCCCAAAATTCCAGGTTGTAATGCGTTCGCTGCGATTTTGTCAGGGGATCGCAGGGGGTGCGTAACGATAATGTATTCCAAAAAAAGGGGGTATATGAGGTACTGATGGAACTTAACCGTAGGGATTTCTTAAAGACCTCAGGGGCCGGGGTTGGTGGTGCCTTTCTTCTAGGTGCAATTAATCCAGATGTTGTCTTAGCCAAAACTCCGAAGAAACTACCATTAAAAAAACACTTCGGAGAAGGGTACACGATCTGCCCGTATGACGGTTCTGGATGCGGCTTCCTGGTCGCTTCACAGAACGGTAAGGTAGTGAATGTCGAAGGTGACCCCGACCATCCGGTAAACCGGGGTGGCAACTGTTCAAAAGGAGCCACCATGCGCCAGTTATCAGCAGACAATCCTTGGCGCTTGAAAAAAGTCCTGTATAGAAAACCGGGTGGCACAGATTGGGAAGAAAAGGAATGGGACTGGGCAATCGACAGGATTGCCCAAAACATCAAGGACACCCGGGACAAGAACTTCACGACAACAGACAGTAATGGCAATCTGGTAAACCATACCGATGCCATTGGTAACTTCGGTGGGTCCGCTCTGGATAACGAAGAATGTTATCTCCTGTCAAAGTTGACCCGCGCGCTTGGCGTGGTTTACCTGGAACACCACGCCCGCATCTGACATTCGCCCACTGTCGCCAGTTTGGCGGAGAGTTTTGGGCGTGGCGCAATGACCAATCACTGGAACGATATTGCCAATGCCGATGTCATTATGGCAATCGGCTCAAATCCTGCCGAAAATCATCCGGCAGCCTTCGGCCACATTATGGATGCCATACATGGTCATGATGCCAAGCTTATCAGCATTGACCCCAGATTCACGAGAACGTCCTCCAAGGCGCATATCTATGCGCCCATCAGGTCAGGTACTGACATCGCCTTTATTGGCGGGATGATAAAGTACGTACTTGATGATATTGACCGCAATCCCAACAACTACAACCTGACTTACATTACAGAATACACCAACGCATCTTACCTGATTAACCCTGATTTCAAAGGTCCGGATGACCTGGACGGGTTGTTCTCAGGTTATGCCGGCAGCAGCAATGAAACTGACGGAAGTAAACGTAAATATAACAAGGATACCTGGCAATGGCAGGTAGACGCAGACGGCATACCTCTGCGAGACAAGACTCTGAAAGACCCGAACTGTGTCTTCCAGCTCCTTATAAAACAATACACCCGCTACACACCAACAATGGTAAACAGCATCTGTGGTACTCCGGAAGATACTTTCCTGGAGATATGCAGCACATATGCTTCTACCGGCAAGGCGGGCAAAGCAGCCACAATCATGTATGCCATGGGAACCACCCAGCATACTCATGGTGCTCAGAATATCCGCTCCTACTGCATACTGCAGCTACTCCTGGGCAATATCGGAATTAGTGGCGGCGGCATTAATGCTTTGAGAGGGGAGTCCAATGTGCAGGGCTCCACGGACCACTGCCTCCTCTTCCACATTCTGCCTGGCTATCTGAAAGTACCGCAAAGTGTTGACGGTTCTCTGGCAGAATACCTGGAACGTGCAACACCAAAGAGCAACGACCCATTGAGTCTCAACTGGTGGCAGCATACACCCAAGTATGTAGTCAGCCTGCTCAAGGCATGGTATGGTGATAATGCCACCGCCGGTAATGATTTTGGTTTCCATTACCTCCCCAAAATTCAAGCCGGACAGAACTACTCACACATCTCATTATTTGAGGCTATGGATAAAGGCATCATCAAGGGTCTGATGTGCTGGGGACAGAACCCGGCAGTCGGTGGCCCGAATGCTAACCTGGAACGAAGTGCCATGGATAAGCTGGACTGGATGGTTGTCGCCGATATGTGGCAGACCGAAACAGCCAACTTCTGGCAGAGACCGGGCGCCAATCCGGCAAACATCCAGACCGAGGTCTTCCTGCTCCCGGCCAAGAGTTCCTATGAAAAAGAGGGTAGCGTAACCAACAGCTCACGCTGGAGCCAGTGGCGCTACACATGCGCAGATGCCCCCGGTGAGGCGGAAGATGACCTGTACATGCTGACCATGATCTACCGCAAGCTGAAGGATCTCTACCAGGCCAATGGCGGCCCCAATGCCGAAGCAATTACCAAGCTGACCTGGGACTACGGGTCCGGTCATCCCGACGTGCATAAAGTAGCCAAGGAAATCAATGGTTACGACCTGACTACCGGCAAGCTGATGGCCAGCTTCGGCGGACTGAAGGCCGATGGTTCTACTGCGTCAGGTAACTGGCTCTATTGCGCCAGCTACACCGAAGCAGGCAATATGGCGGAACGGCGGGACCCGGTGGATAAATCAGGTATCGGCCTCTTTTCCAACTGGGCATGGTGCTGGCCGGTCAACCGGCGGATTATCTACAATCGAGCTTCTGTTGACCTTGACGGCAGACCCTGGGACTCCGAACATCCGGTTATTAAGTGGAACGAAGCTACCCGCAAATGGGATGGAGATGTACCCGATGGCGGTGCTCCACCAATGAACCAGGGTGGCTACTACCCGTTCATCATGAAGCCGGAAGGACATTCCCGCCTGTTTGGTCCCGGTATGGCGGAAGGTCCGATGCCGGAGCACTACGAACCGTGGGAGGCTCCTGTATCCAATCCCATGTCAAAACAACAGAGCAATCCTGCCTTCAAGATATGGCGACCCTCTGAACAGGGCACCATTGATAAATTCCCCATTGTCTGCAGCACCTACCGTGTCTCCGAGCACTGGCAGGGCGGCCAGATGACCCGCAACTGCTCATGGCTGGTCGAGATGCAGCCCGAACCTTTCTGTGAAATGAGCGAGGAACTGGCAGCAGACAAGGGAATCAGCAACGGCGACCGGGTCATTGTGGAGTCGGCCAGAGGAGAGGTTAACGTCGTCGCCGTGGTCACGAAACGCTTCAAGCCGTTTAAGATGAACGGCAGTATTGTACACCAGGTAGGCGTCATCTGGCACTGGGGTTATACCGGTCTTTCAACCGGTGACAGTGCCAATGTCCTGACACCCCATGTTGGTGATGCCAACACGATGATACCGGAATACAAGGCATTTCTGGTAAATGTACGAAAGGCTTAGGCAAAAGGTAATTACTATTTGCCTGGAGGTATAAATGGCTGACATAGCAATTTTATTTGACTCGACACGGTGTACAGCCTGCCGCGGTTGCCAAGCTGCCTGCAAGAACTGGAACGAAACTGATGAAATAATACCAACCGTTGAAAACGGAGTGGCTACTAGAAATACTGGCAGCTATGAGAACCCGCCTGACTTGTCTACGTCAACCTGGCTCAGGATGAGATTGACCGAAGTTGAGCAAAACGATAAACTTTCCTGGTTTTTCACACGAGTATCCTGCATGCACTGTACGGATGCGGGTTGTGTCAAGGTTTGTCCTTCCGGTGCGTTATTCCATGACGATGAAACGGGTATCGTTGCATACGATAAGGACCTGTGCACCGGTTGTGGTTACTGCGTGGAATTCTGCCCCTTTGATGTACCACGTACCGACCGCAACGTGATAACCGGCATAGCTACAATGGACAAGTGCACCATGTGTACTACTCCCGCACTGAATCGACTTGAAGAAAATGAAGCACCCGCCTGTGTAAAGGCCTGCCCGCCCAAAGCACTGCTTTTTGACGACCGCAGTAAGCTGGTAACAGAGGGCAAACAGAGAGTACAGGTCCTGAAAGCCGCCGGCTCAAGCAATGCAAACCTGTACGGAGAGAACGAGCTAAACGGCCTTCACGTACTCTATGTACTGGAGGACTCCCCGGATGTTTACGGGCTTCCAGTTGAACCCAAGGTTTCGGCCATGGCTACGGTATGGCAGGACATCATTCAGCCACTTGGCTGGATAGTTGGCGGGGCTACCATCGTCGGGCTCGGACTGAACTATCTTGTTGCCCGCCAGGCCAAGATTCGCAAAGAACAGACGGCGAGAAAGGAGGAATAACATGGCACAGGAAGTTGTAAGATATCGCAAACCAACACGCATATTGCACCGTGTGCATACCGCTGCGTTTATAATTCTGTTTCTCACCGGGCTGGTACTTTTTGTACCTCAACTCGGCTTCATTGCCCAGGGAGGATGGACACGCGTCCTCCATCGCATCGCCAGTGTCATTTTTGTCATCCTGCCCATCATTTATGCGATATTTAACTGGGAGGCTACAAAGAAATCAATCAAAGAGGCTTTCACCTGGGGCTCGGATGATATCGGCTGGCTTAAGGCGGCCCCGGGCTACTACTTCTACAATGACGAGAGCAAAATGCCTCCCCAGGGACACATGAATACCGGACAGAAGATGTGGTGGTTGATGGTGCTCGTTTTCGGACTATTGTTCGTAATATCAGGCATATTCATGTGGTTCCTCAAGGACGTGCTTCCCGCAGCGGCATTCCAATGGATGGTATTCTTCCATGACGTTTCATTCATCGTCAGCGGCTGCATGTTGTTCGTCCATGTCTATCTTGGCGTCATCCATCCCCTGATGACGGAAGCCTGGAAGTCAATCACCAAGGGTACGGTATCGGCTGAATACGCCAGATCACATCATGGCAAATGGTATAAAGAAGCAACCAAGAAGAGAGCCAAAGAAAGGTAGGTATCTGTGGGAATAGAACGCATCATTCAGAAGCTGGACAAACTGGAAAAAGAAGAAGGAAAGCTGCCTGAGCTGCTGCAGTTCTACCGCAAACTACTGCAAATTCAGGCCGGGGTCTGGGGCAAAATAAAAGCCCCCGATCCCGGCTTGACCGGTAATACCGCCACAGAACGACCAGGCCAGGAAAAACCACTCTTACAGGTGGAAGAATTTACTTTGAATTGGCCGTTGTTCCAGGATACACTGCAAAACGTCATAAACCTGTTCGGCGAGTACTCCGGTCTTTTTGGTCTCACCCCTGAAACATTCAAGGATTCATCCCCCGAAAAGCTGGTCTCCAGGGATACTGTTCAGGCATGGTATACCGGTGAAGAACTCCCATCTGCTGGAGCCATCAGCGGGGACATTCTTAAAGTACTGATACATGCCGCTGTTAAGCCTTTTCTGGTCAACCACGCCCAGGCACTTATCGGTCTTGTTGAACAGACTGCCTGGCGCAAGAATTACTGTCCCGTCTGTGGTGGCAGTCCGGACTTTGCGTACCTGGAAACGGAGCGTGGCGCCCGCTGGCTGCTTTGTTCCCGTTGCGATACCGAATGGCTCTACCAGCGTCTTGAGTGCCCCTACTGCCGCTCCCACGACCAGAAAAACCTCTCCTATTTCTCCGATGAGGGAGAGGTCTACCGTCTCTACGTATGTGACAAGTGCAAACACTACCTGAAAACAATTGACCTCCGGAAAGCAAAGTCCGGGGTTGAACTTACGCTGGAGCGCCTGCTAACGTACGAGATGGATGTCCAGGCGCAGGAGGATGGCTATCTCCCCATCGACTAATACTATACATGCCTCTACATCGGCATTTGAAGCTATTTCACGGGAAATGCAACTATTAGAAAGCAACCTTTGAATTGTGATAACGTCATTTGCAGGTGTTCCCCATCGTACAGCCCGGTAGTTCTGCAGTACATTGGGGGAGACAGCTACCTTACATGATTAAAAGGCTGGCAAAGAAAACCTTTTCCGTTTATAATAATACTGTAACTTGTCAATAGGAGGCAAAACAAATGTTTAGACCAGGACCACTGGAGATCGGTCTCATTGTGTTTATAGTCTTAATCCTCTTCGGCGCAGGTAAACTGCCCCAGGTAGGGACTGCAATGGGCAAAGGAATACGGGCTTTCCGCAGAGGACAGACGGGTGCAGATGAAGAAACCGAGGAAGAGATTGTCCCCGACAAACCCAAAAAAGCAACAAGACGAAAGAAAGTTGCTGACAAAGCCGGCTAGGCACATAAACTCTTCTTCCAGATTAGTACCAGACCAGTACGTCACGTTTCACGGTATATCCCTGCAACAACGGTGACATGCCCTTTGGAGAGGACACCATGGACTTTATGTCCGTAGGCACATCTGAAATATTGATGATATTATTAGTGGCGGTTCTGGTCGTCGGTCCAAACAGGATTGTCGAGTTGGCACGGACACTGGGCAAGATCATGCGTACCATAAAAAAAGCCTCGTTTGACCTTACCTCCGCAGTATCCAGGGAGATAGACCTGGAGAACAAGGAAAAACCCGACAGCACCACGACAGACAAGAAAACCTAGTATATAGCCCTGCCGGTTAACAGCGATACGGTATCATCACCAGACACAGGTAGTCATTGACACAGGAAATAAGCGATGAAAATAAGACCTCCATTCTCGCCCACCTTCGAGAACTACGGCGGCGCCTCGTTTGGAGCGCCATTGTCGTCGTTATTGCCGCCTTTACCTGCTTTTTCTTCGTAGAAGATATCTTCGAAATCCTCAAAGCACCTGCCGGGGACATCGATCTCATATTTATTGAGATGACCGAGGGTTTCACAACGTTTATGAAAATTTCGCTGGCAGGCGGTTTTGTTATCTCGATGCCATTCCTCATTTACCAGTTCCTGATGTTTGTTATCCCCGCACTGACACGCCGGGAGAAAAAGTCCATATTTATACTTCTTCCCATAATAACAGTAATGTTCGCCGGCGGGGTGCTTTTTGGATATTATTACCTGATACCGCCGGCCGCCGGATTCCTGCTGAACTTTGGTACCGATGTTGCCGAACCGCAGATAAGAATGAGCAACTACATCGACTTCATTACCCGCCTGCTTATTGCTCTCGGCATCATGTTTGAACTCCCCGTGCTGACCAGTTTCCTGGCCAGGATGGGTGTCATAACTTCAAAATGGCTTGCCGACCGGCGCCGGATAATGATAATCTTCTCTTTTGTGCTGGCTGCCATTATTACACCAACCCCGGACGCCGTGAACCAGAGCATTGTCGCCGGTACTCTGATTGTCCTGTACGAGATAAGCATCTGGACGGCAAAACTGGTGCAGCGCAGACGGCCCAGGGTACCGGTAGAGACAGATTCCGAGTAATATTAATACTATCGTGTAACTACGAAGGATATCATACTCAAAGGAGTCAAATGGCCAGGACAGTCGATGCCAGAACATTACCATGTCCACAACCTGTTATTCTGACGCGGCAGGCCCTCGAGGAAACGGATAACGTCGTTACGATTGTCGATAACGATATTGCCCGTGAAAACGTGTCCCGATTCGGCAGGAGCCAGGACTGTGAAGTAACTGTCGAGGAAAAGAATGACGGCATATACCTGACCCTCACCAGGGAATCCGCCGGACCGCCGAAAGAAGAGCCGGCAGAAAATGGCGATACCGTACTGCTTATCGCATCCGATATGCTTGGGCGTGGCGAGAACTCCCAGCTTGGCAGTCTGCTGATTCACAGCTTCCTGAACACTCTCGGGGCTTTCAATTCGAAACCGTCAGCTATAATCTTCATGAACGATGGCGTGAAGCTGGTAACCGAAGACTCCGTTGCCGTTGGGGAACTGAAACAACTCGAAGCCCTCGGCGTCGAAGTATTCGCCTGCGGTACCTGCCTTTCAAGACTGAACCTGGCTGACAAACTCGCCGTCGGGCATGTTTCCAATATGTATGACCTGACCAGCGTCATGCTCAAGGCAGGTAAAGTCATCTCCATCTGATGTGGACCCAACCGCTTTGGACCACCCAGCTGCCGATTGCGTACGCGGGGTCGGCTGCGTTATACTGGCATTAACCCTGAGAGGGAGCGGATGAGTCCCGGTGGGCTTTGCGGACTTCAACTCCGTTGGGGGGCGTTAGAAGCGTCTTCGGTGGGTTCGACTCCCATACGCTCCCGCCAGATATCAAGCTAAACAGAATTGTCACATTATTTCGCATATAGTGAAAATTGCTGAGCATATGAAGTGGGTGATTTTTAATCTTCTCTAATGGTCTCAGACAATACTAAAGTGAAGTAGGAGATCTTGGTGAGAATAGTGGAAATGTT
>DUES01000165.1 GCA_011192055.1 Dehalococcoidia bacterium | reverse complement strand
GACACGCGGCGTACCCCGTGCCCGGTGGGCTACTTCCTGCAGTCCTGCCTCATCAGCCTCTACTTTGAGGATTTCGGCAGAGCGTTTCAGGATTGTATGTATCGAAGCACCATCGTAAAAATCGAGATGGTAGACCCCTCCAAACCGGTCACGGAGAGGCGGACTCAGCAAGGCAAAACGTGTAGTTGCGCCGATAAGTGTAAAGACAGGCAGGTTGAGTCGCAGGCTTTTTGCCCCCGGCCCCTTACCGATGACTATGTCCAGGGCTGAGTCTTCCATTGCCGGGTACAGCACTTCCTCGACGGCACGGTGCAACCGGTGGATTTCATCAATGAACAGGATATCCTGCTTGTGTATATTGGTCAGAATGGCAGCCAGGTCCCCGGTCCGCTCTACGGCAGGACCGGATGTTATCCGGATATTGCTGCCCATCTCGGTAGCAATAATGTGGGCCAGTGTGGTCTTCCCCAGGCCGGGCGGCCCATAGAGCAAAACGTGGTCAAGCGCTTCACCCCTGGCTTTGGCGGCCTCAATAGCAATGCTCAGGTTATCCTTGACGGTATACTGCCCAATGAAGCCACCAAGAGATTTGGGCCTGAGACCGGTATCTATCGACCTGTCTTCCGTGCTGGGCTTACCGGAAACTATACGTGCTATTTCCTGTCCCCGTCCTTTCTCCAGTTTTCGGAGTGTTCCCGTTGTGTCATTATAACATACTGCTTTACGGGCTGAACCTGCAGACTAAAACACGGACTCGCAGAAGCGAGTCCGTGCTGTTTTAAGGACTATATATTTATGTTGCCGGTACGCCTACATCTCCTTATTGCCCGGATTACCACCGTTTCCTTCTATTGCCAGGAAGTCTTCAAGCTCAGGTGGTATTTCTTCCTTGGTTTCGCCTTTGAGGGTGGCTATCAGGCCTTCCTCTTCAGTAGCAACCAGTTCCGGTGTTTCTTCGGCCGGCGCAGCAATTTTGGTACGGGCAGGTATTAGCCGGCCGATGATTACGTTCTCCTTGAGTCCTATCAACCGGTCCGTAGACTTCTTCACTGACGCTTCAGTGAGCACCTTGGTCGTCTCCTGGAAGGAGGCAGCCGCCAACCAGCTATTGGTACTCAGGGCCGCCCGGGTTACGCCCAGCAGCAGCGGACGGGCAATAGCGGCTTCACCACCCTCGGCAAGTACCCTGGCATTAAGGTCTTCGAACTGGAACCGGTTCATCAGTTCGCCGGGTACAACGTCTGTATCACCTGAAGAATCAATACGTACCTTTGACAGCATCTGGCGAACGATGATTTCAATGTGCTTGTCATTGATGGTCACACCCTGAGAACGGTAGACTTTCTGGACTTCATCAACCAGGTATTTCTGAACGGCTTCCCGCCCGAGAACATGTAAAATATCCTGGGGATTTACTGAGCCCTCGGTGAGTTGCTGTCCCGCAAAAATTGCATCTCCGGTCTGAGCACGGATACGGGTAGCAGCCGGGATACGGTATTCCCGTTCTTCCGTTTCGGTGTAAGAGATTGAGACGTGCCCCTTATCAATAATTACCTCTCCGGAAACCCGTGCCACAACCGGTTCGACACCGGCAACCAGGTCAGTGGTACTGGCAGCATCATCAGCGTCCGCAGCATCTTCACCGGCGGTCGCTTCTTTCGCTCCCGCGGGAGGCATAGCCAGAATATTCCCAATATCAACCCAATGCCCGTGAGTAACCATCAGTTCGTATCCCGGTGGCAGTGGATGCTCGGTACGAAATTCTTCGGTACTCACAACCTTAACGGTCTGACCTTCGTCACCGCGAATAACTTCAGCAATACCATTAATCTCTGAAATGATTGCCTGTGTCTTCGGCGTTCTTGCCTCAAAAAGCTCTTCTACCCTGGGTAGACCGGTTGTGATATCCAGTCCCACAACACCACCCGTATGGAATGTGCGCAGTGTCAACTGTGTACCGGGTTCTCCAATGCTCTGGGCGGCAATAATGCCGGCTGCCGTATTCATTTCTACAAGATGGCCCCGCCCGAGGTCCCGGCCGTAGCAGCGCTGACAGACACCCTGCCGCGCCAGACATGACAGAGGAGACCGGATTTGAACGGAGGTTATTCCGGCATCAACAATTTCTTTTGCCTTAATTTCGTCAATCTCTTCATTCTGGTCAACGATGATTTCTCCGGTCCCGGGATGAGCTATTGCGTTGGTTGCCAGGCGACCAATTATACGTTCGACCAGGCGTGGCAGCATCTCTGATTCTTCTGTTTCATACAGCCAGATACCGTCTGTAGTACCACAGTCTTCGACGAGGATTATGACATCGTGAGAAACGTCCACCAGGCGTCTGGTTAAATATCCACTCTCAGATGTCCGCAGGGCGGTATCAGCCAACCCTTTGCGAGCACCATGGGTTGAGATGAAATACTCAATTACACTGAGTCCTTCGCTGAAGCTTGCCTTAATCGGGAAGTCAATAATCTTGCCCGAAGGATTCGTCATCAGTCCGCGCATACCCGCCATCTGCCGAATCTGGGTAATGTTACCCTTGGCTCCGGATGTTGCCATCATGTAAATACCACCGTGGGGGTCTAGGCTGGCTGAAGTAGCTTCAGTAACTTTATCGGTGGTCTCCAGCCACACGTCAACCACACCGCTGTATCTTTCGTCCTCGGTTATCAGCCCCTGGTTGTACTGATTTTCGATGACGGCTGTACGTTCTTCAGCGTCTTCCAGCAATTTCTTCTTGGCCGGCGGTACCACGATATCACTCATAGCGATGGTTGTACCGGACTTGGTGGCATACCGGAAACCTGTCTCTTTCAGATTGTCCATTACTTCAGCCATCTCTTCATGGCTGAGTAGCTTGGCGCACGCCGTAACGACCCGCTTCAGTACTGCTTTGTCAATCGGCTGGTTGTAGAAACCGAGTTTATCGGGAAGTGCGTCATTGAAAATGATACGCCCGACACTGGTCGTAATCTTCTCGCCGTTTTCCGGTCCGCGGGCCTGTATCTCTTCCCTGAGTTTGATAATACCAAGGTCATACATGAGTTTGGCTTCTTCAAAGTTACCAAGTATCCTTGCTTCCTGCTTTTTATTCTTTTCGATGGTAGTCAGGTAGTAACACCCGAGCACCATGTCCAGGGTAGGGGTTACCACCGGCTCACCGGAGGACGGCAGCAGCATATTATGGATACTGAGCATCATCTTCCTGGCGCCACGGACAGCAGCCTTGGAAAGAGGTATGTGTACCGCCATCTGGTCACCGTCAAAGTCAGCGTTAAATGCTGAACAGACCAGGGGGTGAATCTGGATAGCGCTGCCATCGATAAGTACCGGTTCAAAAGCCTGGATACTGAGACGGTGCAGGGTAGGTGCCCGGTTGAGCAAAACCGGCCTTTCCTTGACAAGGTCCTCAAGTATATCATAGACCTCCGGTTTACCTTTCTCTACCAGCCGGCGGGCACTTTTAATATTGTGCGCCAGGTTCTGCTCAATAAGCAGGCGCATGACAAACGGTTTAAACAACTCCAGCGCCATCCTGCGAGGCAGTCCGCACTGGTGAAGCTTAAGGGACGGACCGATGACGATAACGGAACGCCCGCTATAGTCTACCCGTTTACCGAGCAGGTTCTGGCGGAACCTGCCCTGTTTGCCGCGCAGCATATCAGACAGCGATTTTAATTTGTGGTTCCCACTGATTGAAACCGGCTGGCCGCGCTTACCGTTATCGACAAGCGAGTCAACTGCTTCCTGGAGCATACGTTTCTCATTACGGATGATGATTTCAGGTGCACCGATATCCATCAGGTGCTGCAGCCGGTTGTTACGGTTGATGACTCGCCGGTAGAGGTCATTAATATCGCTGATGGCGAACCTTCCACCATCGAGTTGCACCGTTGGTCGCAGTTCGGGGGGCAGTACGGGCAGTACTGTGATAATCATCCACTCGGGTTTATTGCCACTGCGGCGGAAGGCTTCTACTACCTGCAAACGTTTGCTTGCCTTCTTGCGGCGTTGTCCGGAGGAAGACCGGGTCTCTTCCAGCAACAGGTTACGTAACTGGTAGAGGTCTACCTGCTTGATGACTTTCAGAATAGCCTCAGCACCCATTCCGGCTTCAAAAACGTGCCCGTACTTCTGATGTTGGTCACGATATTCGTTTTCACTAAGGAGTTTCTGTACATGAAACTCCTTGAGATGTTCAAGGTTATGGATGAGCTCATCCCGGAGTGGTGTCGTTCCTGTTTCCAGACTACGCCGGAGCTGGTTTACTTCCTCAACGGAAGCCTCAGGCATAGACTCAATTTTCTCTTCCAGCGCTGTCTGGCGCTCGCCGTAATCGCGATTAATCTGTTCCTTAAGCTCTTCAATTGCCAGGTCGCGTGCTTCTTCATTTACAGCAGTGATGATGTAATGTGAGAAATAAAGGACGCGTTCCAGGTTCCTCGGTGACAGGTCCAGCAGAAGCCCCAGCCGACTGGGTATGCCCTTGGCGAACCAGATATGGCTTACCGGGCAGGCCAGTTGAATATGCCCCATCCGCTCCCTGCGTACCTTGGCACGGGCAACTTCCACGCCGCACTTGTCGCAGATGATGCCCTTGTAACGTATCTTTTTATACTTCCCGCAGAAGCATTCATAGTCCTTGGTGGGGCCAAATATCTTCTCGCAGAAAAGACCGTCCCGTTCCGGCTTCAGGGTACGGTAATTGATAGTCTCCGGTTTAGTAACCTCGCCGTAGGACCAGCTCCTGATTTGCTCTGGTGAAGCCAGTGAAATGCGGATAGCATCAAAATCGTTAACTTCAAGCATCTTCTACCTCTCCGGTCGACTCTTCCCCGGTCTCATTATCTACTTCAGGCGTGGGGGTTTCTATAGTATCAGCAACATCAGAGGTGTCTTCCTCTGCTATGGGCTCTGCCGCTGGTTCAGCATTCTCGGGTGTAGTGACAGTGTCAGACGTTTCTTCCTCAATTGCAGGCTCAGCCTCAAGCGTAGAGACTTCACTGATATTATCAGCTTCCAGTGCCCCTTCCTCTGCTATGGGCTCTGCCGCTGGTTCAGCATTCTCGGGTGTAGTGACAGTGTCAGACGTTTCTTCCTCAATTGCAGGCTCAGCCTCAAGCGTAGAGGGTTCACTGATATTATCAGCTTCCAGTGCCCCTTCCTCTGCTATGGGCTCCGGCTCCAGTGTCGGGACCTCGACTACCGCAGCCGGTTCTTCACCACTTTCCGATGCCGTCGTAAATGTGTCTAATTCAGGTGTATCGAGTTCGGGAAATACCTCTTCACCGCCAGTTACTTCCGCTTCCTCAGAGTCTTCTTCGTCAGCAGCATCCTGCGCGAGAGTTGTCTTGCTTTCTTCTTTTATAACCTCGATAGAAAGACCCAGGCTTTGAAGTTCCTTAACCAGCACCTTAAACGACTCCGGTACGCTTGGCTGGAGGATATCTTCGTTCTTTACAATTGCCTCGTAAGCCTTGGTCCGACCGCTAACGTCGTCCGATTTTATGGTGAGCATTTCCTGGAGATTATGAGCTGCACCATAGGCTTCAAGAGTCCATACCTCCATCTCGCCAAAACGCTGTCCGCCGAACTGGGCTTTACCACCGAGTGGCTGCTGACTTATCAGGGAGTAGGGACCCGTAGAACGGGCGTGCACTTTGTCCTCAACCAGGTGGTTCAGTTTCATTACATAAATATTGCCTACCGTTATTGGCCGGTCGAACTGTGAACCGGTACGGCCGTCATGCAGGATAACCTTACCCGTGGTTGGAGGAACCTGGCCGGTTTCTTCAGTAATTTTATTTACAGCCTTATTCACATTCTCCGACTTGAGTTTGCTGCCGTGGACTCCATGTTCTTCCAGCCAGAGACGCAGGCAGATTTCTTTTGCTTTTCCGGGCTGGTCAGCACCAAATGCCTTGCTGCCATCGTAACCCTTGCTGTCTACCCACGCTATAGCCTGTTCCGTCAATGCCGGGCCGCTGCCGTTACTCGGGTCAGGGTCAACTGCTCCGGACTTCTGGGCAAACCATGCCCGTGCCAGTGCATCTTCAATCGCGGTATCATCAGCCCCATCAAAGACCGGTGTCATCACCTTCACACCCAGGACCTGTGCAATCCAGCCCAGATGTGTTTCCAGTACCTGTCCGATATTCATCCTGCCCGGTACACCAATGGGGTTAAGGATAACGTCTACCGGTGTACCGTCAGGCAGAAACGGCATATCCTCAACCGGTGCGATTATTGACACCACGCCCTTGTTGCCGTGCCTTCCGGCCAGCTTATCACCGACGGAAACAGGTCTTTTCTGTGCTACCCATACCTGGACCCACTGGTTAACTCCGGCAGGAAGGTCATCCCCGGAAAAGACTTTCACATTGACAACCTTCCCCCACTCGCCGTGAGGGACCCGCAGTGAGGTGTCTTTTACCTCACGGGCTTTTTCTCCGAATATCGCACGGAGCAGTTTCTCTTCCGCCGAGAGTTCCGTCTCACCCTTGGGGGTGATTTTGCCGACAAGTATATCATCCGGTCCTACCTTGGCCCCGATGCGGACAATACCGTCTTCATCCAGCTCCCGCAGACTTTCTTCGCCAACGTTGGGTATATCCCGCGTTATCTCTTCGGGTCCCAGCTTGGTATCCCGGGCCTCCACCTCGTATTTCTCGATGTGGATGGAAGTGAAGGTATCCTTTTCAACCAGTCGACTGCTCAGTACTATTGCGTCCTCGTAGTTGTAACCTTCCCAGCTCATAAAGGCGCAGAGCAGGTTCTGACCAAGGGCCAGTTCACCGTGCTCAGTGGATGAGCTATCCACCAGCACGTGTCCCGGTTTCACCCTGTCGCCTTTACCCACTATCGGACGCTGGTTAATGCACGTTCCCTGGTTGGTACGCGTAAACTTGATTAGCGGGTATACATCATCGTGACCGTCGTCCCGCGTAATAACAATCTCCGAACCGGTAACCGAGCTGGCCACACCCGCATTTGTGGCTAACAGCACCTGGCCGCTGTGCTTGGCCGCTTCTGCTTCCATACCGGTTGCTACAAGCGGTGCCGACGGACGCAGCAGTGGTACGGCTTGTCGCTGCATATTGGAGCCCATCAGGGCACGGTTCGCATCATCGTGTTCCAGGAATGGTATCAATGCCGCCGAAACACTGAATATCTGCTTGGATGAGATGTCCATGAAGTCGATTCTTTCCGGCGCTTCCCGCAGATAATTACCGGCAAGCTTGGCCTCAATCCTCCGGTCCATGAGTTCATCTTTTTCGTTCAGACGGATATCAGCCTGTGCAATAAGGTATTTATCTTCCACATCGGCGGTCATATAAACAATCTCGTAGGATGCGAATGGCACCACCTGAATATTCCTGGAAGAAAGCTTACCTAATGCAGCAGCCTGTTCCTTGCTGATTACGGCACCTTCCGCTACCAGGACAGTACCGTTATCACCGAGTACATCCTCACGAGCGGTCCTGCCCGCCAGTTGCTCGTCGGTATTACCTATTTGACGGATAATCCTGCGGTAGGGTGTTTCAATGAAACCGTACTTGTTTATCCGGCTGTATGTTGCCAGCGAACCAATCAGGCCAACATTCGGCCCTTCAGGTGTCTCAATAGGGCAAATCCTGCCATAGTGAGAGTAGTGCACGTCACGCGCTTCGAACCCGGCGCGCTCACGTGACAGACCCCCCGGTCCCATTGCCGACAACCGCCTTTTGTGAGTCAATTCATCCAGGGGATTGGTCTGCTGCATGAACTGGGAAAGCTGCGAACTGCTGAAAAATTCCCTGATTGCAGCCACCACCGGACGTGTGTTTATCAGGCTGCTGGGAACGGCTGCTTCCGTGGGAATGGTGCTCATCCGTTCCTTTGCGACACGCTCCAGGCGCATCAGCCCTATTCGGAACTGGTTCTGCATCAGTTCACCGACCGTGCGGGTGCGCCGGTTCCCCAGGTGGTCAATGTCATCGGGAGTATCATTGCCGTTATTGACCATGATAATATGCCTGACAATCTCAACCAGGTCTTCCTTGGTTAGTGCCCGCTGGCTCTCGGGTACATCCAGACCCAGCCGCTTGTTCATTTTATAGCGGCCAACAATCCCCAGGTCATAGTGCTGGGAATCAAACAACTGGCCGGTTATCAGTTTTTTGGCATTCTCCAGGTTGGGCGGGTCACCCGGGCGCAGTTTCCGATAGATATCAATCATTGCATCGGACTGGTCCCGAATTCCGGGTTCCCGTTCCAGGGTTATCCTGATATAGTCATTGTCAGGATCATTATCCTCTTCGGTAAACAGGCTTAAAAGTTCCTCATCGCTGCCATAGCCAATAGCACGCAGCAGCGTGGTTACCGGTATCTTTCGTTTACCATTTATCTTGGCGGAGATAACATTCGAATTGGTCGTATCGAATTCGAGCCACGCACCGCGGTTCGAGATTAACTTGGCATGGCAAAGACCCCGCCCGCTGGAAGCGTCCTCTTCAACGGTGAAGTAAACACCGGGAGAACGGAGCAACTGGCTGACCACCACTCGTTCCGCTCCACTGGTAATAAAGGTCCCCCTGACGGTCATCAAAGGAATATCACCAAGAAAGAGGTCCTGTTCCTTGATTTCGCCTGTTCCCTTAATCAGCAGTCTTGTCTTGACATAGAGGGGAGCCGAATAGGTCAGGTCCCTCTGGAGACATTCACTTTCCGTGTGACGGGGTTCACGGAACTCGTAGCTGATGAAGTTCAACTCGAGCCTGTTGCCGGTGAAGTCCCGTATCGGCGATACTTCCTCCAGCACCTGCCGTAAGCCCTCTTCATGAAACCAGCGGAAAGACTCCAGTTGCACTTCGATCAGGTTTGGTACCGGAAGTATCTGGGGCAGTCTGGCGTACGATTTTCGGGCAACGGGATACAGGTCTTTCTCGGTATCTAATGACATAAATTCCACCTCAAACTCAACATCCTAAGCAGACATAATGAAACGACGCTTTTCCGCAAATTAATCACAAAGCAACGGCTAGGAAAAGCGGACAATTGTATAATAAAGGCAAAGACCTTGTGAGGCATTACTAACAAACTTATAGTATATCAACAGTTCAATCCTTTGTCAAGCCCCTTTCATTCTCCCGTAGTCGTCACTCAATCTGACTACATCTTCCAGCTCCGGCGTGGATACTTCCAGCAGCAGTGTATCCTCTATAGCCTCGATACGGTGCCGCGTAAGCGGGGGAAGCCATACAGTCTGCCCGGGCTCGAAGACAGTTGAAACCGGAGTATTATGCTTATCAACGGTCTCCAGACTGGCCTTTCCGGAATACATGTACATGCTTTCATCTTTTTGCTCGTGGTACTGCATACTGAGGCGGTGTCCTTTTTTAACGAATAGTATCTTACCAACATACTTCGCGGTATGAGCCCAGAGCAGTTCATAGCCCCATGGTTTCTCTGTCTTGCGGGGTAGCTTCTCTTCCATATTCACCCTGACCCTCCTTTTCCAGAAACCGGGATAAGGCTGCCGCACTATCCGGCCAAATTTCGCAGGCAATACAGCCTTAAAGTCCGGCCAGTTTCTTCCCTTCCTCAAGAAATCTGTCTACGCGGGAGAGACTGTCACTTTCAGCGTAGACGCGTAACATGGGTTCGGTACCGGAAAAACGTATCAGTAACCAGGAACCATCTTCAAGGGTGAACCGGAAGCCGTCAGTGGTATCCGTTTTTACCACGCGGACATTTTCAATAGTTGCAGGAAAGCTGCTACGGATATGGTCAGCAATATTCTGCCGTTCTTCCTCGGGGAAATGGACATCGATGCGATGGTAGTGATGTGGTCCTACTTTATTGTACAGGTCCGCGAGTAGTTGAGAAGGCGTTTTCCCCGTCCGGACCATGAAATCAAGGAAGTAGAGGCTGGCCGTAATTGCATCACGCTCCGGTACATGCCCCCGGAAACCGTAACCACCGCTTTCCTCGCCACCGATGAGGGCGTTCTCGGCAGTCATTACCGGGGCTACGTACCTGAATCCAACCGACGTCTCATAAACGGGCACTTTATATATTTCACCGAGACGGTCAATCATGCTGGTCGCGGTGATTGTCTTCACCAGGGGGCCCCGCTCGCCGCAGATTTCCAATAGATAGTAGCAGAGCAGGGCAAACACCTGAAGCTGGGTCAGGAATACGCCATTTTCATCCACTATTCCGATACGGTCGGCATCGCCGTCGGAAGCAAGACCGATATCCGCTCCCTGTTCCAGTACGGTAGCGGATAGCTTCTCAAGGTTGACGGCAATAGGTTCGGGGTTGATGCCGGGAAAGGCTGGATTACGCTCGCCGTTGATTTCTATTATTTCGATAGTGCTGCCGGTAAGCAGATTTTTCAGGTAGCCGGCTCCTGCTCCGTACATCGGGTCGATAACAATTTTTAGTTTTGCCGCTCTGATTTTATCCAGTTCCACGAACCGGGCTGCCCGCTCCATGTAGAGTGATGTAAGGTCATAGTATTCAATGATTCCCTGTTTCAGGGCTTGTTCCAAAGGTAACCGCTCGGCTGTGCCCGTGTCGTATGCCCGGTTTACATATTTTTCAACTTCGGAGATGACTTCGGAAGGAGCACTGCTGCCGTCGGCAACACGTAGTTTGAAGCCGTTCCACCGGGCCGGATTGTGACTGGCGGTTATGACAATTGCTCCGGCGGCTTTTTTCAGGGTGACACCATAGCTGACAACCGGGGTAGGTGTTGAACGGGGAGACAGAAAGACACGTATACCGTTCCCGGCGATGACCTCGGCTGCCGCAGCGGCAAAATCTTCCGAGGCGAAACGGTTATCGTAACCGATAACCAGCCCCCGGCTTTCCAGTCCCGCCTGCCTGACGTAATCGGCAACGCCCTGTGCGCAAAAACGGACGTTGTCAAAAGTGAAGTCTTCAGCGATGACTGCTCGCCAACCGTCGGTGCCGAACTTGATAGGATTTTCTATCAGTCCCACCCCCTACTATATTAATTATAGCACTAAAACGCCTTTCGAACAGTCAGGTGAGGAAAATTTATTTCCTYMWTTGCTTTNWGGGGTNGTKRTTRANNNTCATCCATTGATAAGATTGCTCCGGCCTGCTGGCTTCACCAGCAGGTTCGTTCGCAATGACGGTGTGCCTTCCGCGAAAACCTTCTCTGTCATTGCGAGGAGTACAACGACGAAGCAATCTATCACTAGTCACTACGATACCACTGTGACTAATACAGGAGTACCAATAAAGATTGCTTCGGCCTGCTGGCTTCACCAGCAGGTTCGCTCGCAATGACTTTGTTACCGGATACCGTTTCTGCTACTCTCCCAGACCCTCTTTACGGAGAACCTCCGCTTTGTCCGTCTTCTCCCAGGGCAGGTCAAGGTCGTCACGACCAAAGTGACCGTAGGAGGCCGTCTGGCGGAAAATCGGGCGGCGCAGGTCAAAGTCACGAATGATGGCCGCCGGCCTGAGGTCAAAGTGCTTTTCTATCAGCGCATCAATAGTCCTGGTGCTGACCTTACCGGTTCCAAAGGTCTCGATGGCTACCGAGAGAGGATGAGCCACGCCGATAACGTAGGATATCTGTACCTCGACCCGGTCTGCCAGGCCTGCAACCACGACATTCTTGGCAATGTAGCGGGCCATGTATGCTGCCGAGCGGTCGACCTTTGTCGGGTCTTTACCGGAGAAAGCTCCGCCACCATGACGGGCAAGACCGCCGTAGGTGTCCACCAGTATCTTCCGGCCGGTGAAACCCGTGTCTGATACCGGCCCGCCGATTACGAACCGTCCGGTACCGTTGACGTAGAACTTCGTATCCGCATCAATCAACGACGATGGGACGATTACCCTGATAACATGCTCAATAATATCTTTTTCTATCTGCTCCGAACTGACATCGTCGTCATGCTGGGCAGCGATAACTACGCTGGTAACCCGTTTTGGCACGCCCATCGCATACTCTACGGTTACCTGTGACTTTCCATCAGGTCTGAGGTAGGAAAGTGTCCTGTCTTTTCTCACCTGTGCCAGGCGCTGACACAGCTTGTGGGACAGGACTATTGGTAACGGCATCATCTCATCCGTTTCATTGCAGGCAAAACCGACCATCATTCCCTGGTCACCCGCACCGACTTTATCCAGCGGGTCAGTATCGGCAGCATCCTGCTTGACCTCTCGCGCCGCACTGACACCAAGGTCAATATCAGCCGATTGCTCGGTGATAGAGACCATAACCCCGCACGATTGGTAATCAAACCCGTATCCGGGGTTGGTGTAGCCAATATCCTTCACGACCTGCCGTACGATACTCGGTACATCAACGTAGCAACTCGTGGTTATTTCTCCCAAAACCATAACCAGCCCGGTGGTGCAGGCTACTTCACAGGCAACCCGCCCGTTAGGGTCTTCGGTCATTATTGCATCCAGTATAGCGTCCGAAATCTGGTCACAGAGCTTATCCGGATGCCCTTCTGTAACCGATTCTGAAGTAAGCAGGTATTTTGGTGATTCACTGAAGCTGTTAGGCATTATGCCTCCTTTCTAGGTCCCCTCTTTCCAGCTCTTGAGGTACTTGTCCTGTTCCGGAGTTAGTGTATCAATAGTAACACCCATAGCGTCTAACTTTAACCTGGCTACATCTCTATCAATCTCCGATGGGACAGTGTGGACTTCAATCTCAAGCTTGCCCCGGTTCTTAACCAGGTATTCCATACACAGCGCCTGGTTGGCGAAACTCATATCCATTACGCTGGCCGGGTGTCCCTCGGCGGCGGCCAGGTTGATAAGTCTGCCTTCACCCAGCAGGAACAGGTGGCGACCATCCAGGAGTACAAACTCCTCCACCAGAGGGCGCGCTTCACTCCGTCCCTTTGACATGTTCTCCAACGCGGGAATATTAATTTCTACATTGAAATGTCCGCTGTTGGCCAGGATTGCGCCGTCCTTCATAACCTCCAGGTGGCATTTATCAATGACATTTTTATCTCCGCTTATGGTAATGAAAATATCACCTATCCTGGCTGCTTCCATGAGAGGCATGACACGGTAGCCATCCATAACAGCTTCCAGGGCACGGACCGGCTCGATTTCCGTAACAATAACCTGTGCACCCAGCCCATGGGCCCGCAGCGCAATGCCATGTCCGCACCAGCCATAGCCGCAGACGACAACGTTCTTGCCCGCCCAGAGGATATTGGTCGCCCGTGTTATGCCGTCAATTGTGCTCTGTCCGGTGCCGTACCGGTTATCGAAAAGGTGCTTGGTCTGGGCATCGTTAACAGCAATAATCGGGTACTTGAGTTCACCGGCATTCTCCAGACTGCGCAGCCTGATGACACCGGTAGTGGTCTCCTCAGTGCCCCCGATGATATTACTGATAAGGTCACTACGTTTGGTGTGGAGAGTAGTCACCAGGTCAGCACCATCATCAACCGTGATTTGAGGTTCATGGTTAAGAGCGGTGCTGATATGCTCGTAGTACGTTGTCGAGTCCTCTCCATTGATTGCGTTGGTGGGTATTCCGTAGTCTACCAGGGCGGCAGCGGTATCATCCTGGGTGCTGAGGGGATTTGAGGCACACAGCACGAGGTCGGCGCCCCCTGCCTGCAGAGCCAGCGCCAGGTTGGCTGTTTCCGTGGTTATGTGAAGACAGGCGGATATACGGATACCGGCGAGTGGTTTCTCCTTGCTGAACCGCTCCTGAATCAGTTTCATTACCGGCATCTCCCTCGATGCCCACGTGATTTTCCGTCGACCAGCCTCAGCAAGAGTTGGGTCCTTGATATCAAATTTCTTGGTGGATGCCATAAGTCAGTCCTCCTGCAATCAAGACAAGAATAAAAGTCCGGCGTCTTTCCAGATATTCCATACTATTAAATAAAAGCAAGCCTCTAAAAAAATAGTTTACCACAAGTTGACGTGTTCTTCACAAGTTTTCATTCATAAAGAACTATAAATAACTGAGGAAAACAGGCTTCGTCCAGTCTGAATTCCTGACCTGTTACCTGGCTAATTCGTGGAATTTCCGGGTAACATACTCGGGTATATCAAGCGTGCCCATGAGAACGGGTTTTTGATGACAGTCGCTCCCGCCGGATGCAATCAGGTTATTTCGCCCGGCAAATTCCGCATAGTATGCCGTGGCCGTCTGGTTATGCCTCGAATGCCAGCATTCAATACCATCAATGTACGCCAGCATGTGCCTTCTGATGATGTCTGCCTGTTCATCCAGCGATAGTGATACCTTTCTCAGTGAAGTACCCCTCGGGTCATCAGGGTGAGCAAGGACCAGGATACCTCCGGCGTTCCTGATAAGTCGTGACGCTTCTGCCAGTGATAACGGATATTTCGGAACATCACACTTAACCAGGTACCGGTCGAACGCTTCCTGGCGGTCATGCACAATCCCTTTTGCTACCAGGTAATCGGCAATRTGCGGACGCCCGAACGCACCATCTACGCTACTGCTGATRCTTTCCATGTCCTCGCCGGTAAGSCGGTCCAGGCCATCTCTGTCAAACTCCTCATTGATTTTATCCAGAATCAGGCGTGCCCGCTTCTGCCTGTGTCCGGCAATAACRCGGAGCGCAGCGTTWAGCTCTTTATTATGGATATCATACCCGTACCCGAGGAAGTCCAGTGAAATGGATTTGGTTGACGATACTGAAAACGTTACGTTTAACTCCACGCCGGTAACATAGGCTATACCGAGTTTTTTCGCCAGCGAAATTGCCTGTTCCTGGCCCTCGATTGAGTCGTGGTCCGTTACCGACATCAGGGCAATATCCCGTCCGGCTGCTTCCTTTACCACTTCCTCGATATCCATGGCACCGTCAGAACCGGTCCGGGAATGGATATGCAGGTCTGTCTTCATGCCTATCCCCGGCTGATACCGGTCACATACCAGCCCTGCGGTTCTTCCTCAGTCGTATCAACCACGAGGTGCGTGATACCGAGTGAGGGATACGCGTTCTTGAGGTCATCAAGGTCTACTTGTTCGAAGCGTTTCTTATTATTCAGGTAGGCTTCTTCGGTCAGGGCGTTTGACTCGTAGTTCTCCTTCGTCCTCCGCAGAATCCTCGCCATGGATGCTTCCTGGGGACAGTCCGTCTGAAGGATAACGAGTCGCAGTCCGTGCTTGGCAGCAATACTGGCAGCCTGTTTCCGTAATGACTGCGTTACAAAGGTGGCATCCAGTATCACACCCTCACTTTCATCCAGGGCTTCATCAGCCTGGCGGAACATCTCTTCGTAGACCATGGTGCGTTTGTCCATATTGGAGGCAACCTTCTCATCAAAGACATCCTCGCCCTTGAGTACTTCCAGTCGGATGATGTCCGACCTCAGCATAGGGTAGCCCGTAGTGCGTGCTATTTCCTCTGTAGTCTCGGTCTTAAAACTACCGGGAAGCCCGCATGCTATCAGCACAAAGCTTGTGCCAAGCTCATCCTTGATGTAACCAAGAAAAGGTTTTTTCAAGATACGCCCTCCACCTGTTGTGTTCATGTAACCGTTAACGCTCTGCTTTTACGAATCCGTGTGTCTTTTTACCCGTCACGGCCAGGCGAAACAGTCCTCCATCCGTCACTGCAGCTACTATCCGTTGTCCTTTCCAGTGATGGTCAGCTACCGAAAGCGTTCCGTCCGTTTTCAGTACCCGGTGCAACTCCGTGAGTACTGTATTCGGTTCACTCAAATCGTGAAGGATATCATAGAGCAGGACGGCGTCAATGCTGTCATCGGGTAATCCGGTCCGGCAGTCGGAAAGAATGGCCTCAACATTGGTCAGCCCTTCTCCGGCAGCCAGGTTTTTAACCCTCTCAACAGCGAACGGATGAATATCGAGAGCATAGATTTTGCCGGACTGACCAATCAGGTCCTCAATCGGAAGAATATGGCTGCCGGGACCGCAGCCGTAGTCGAGTACGGCATTTCCTTCCCTGAGTCCCACCTCTTTAAGGGTATCCCTGCGGGGCATGAAGAAATCACGGACCTTAAACAGAAAGGACATTACTTTAAAATCGAGGCCTGACATCGGTGTGTCTGCCATTGTCCTCTCCTGCCCTGGAATTTTAGCTGCTTTTATCCGTTACAGGTAAGACTCGGCCAGCTTAAAGTACTTTCTGGCAACAGCGAGTGTTTTCGCCTTATCTTCGTCCGATACCAGGGCGTCGTTCAACTTGAAACCCTCTACTTTACCCCTCACGTAGGCGAAATACCCTTTGTAGAAGCCCAGCAGTTGAAGCAACTGCCTGTCACCGCTTTTTTCTATGTAAGAATCAACGAAAGCACTCGATAGTCCGGGTTTTTCGTAACGGTCTATATCCATCGCCAGGAAACTGACCTCCGCGGCGACATCGCAATACCTGAACCGGTCATTAAACTCGATACAGTCGTAAATACACACATTGTCAACAAAACAGATGTGCGCAGCGTGCAGGTCTCCGTGACAGTCTCTTACCCTGCCTTCGGCTACCCGCTTTTCAAACAGGGAGGAATTTTCCCTGACGAAGTTCCGAGTATAGTCCATGATACGCCGGTACTGTTCCGGCGTGATTGTGCGGCCGATATACTCCTCAGTCTGGCTGAAGTTTTCCTCGGTGTTGGTGGTAATTGTGGCAGAATCGCCGAAACCACTGATTACGTCGGCCTTCCGGTGAAAGTCCGCCACCCTTTCCGCGACCCTGGTTATCATTTCAGGTGTAACCCTGTCCCTGGTAAGAAGACCGTCCATCATCGCGTCCCCGGGAAGACGCTTCATCTTAACCGCGTAGTCTACTGTTTCTCCCGTACCGTTTATGACAATCTCATTGCCGTCCCTGGTCACCGGCAGGACACCGAGATACACGTCCGGGCAGAGACGCCGGTTCAGCTCAACCTCTCTATTGCAGAAATAAAGGCGTTTATCCAGGGTGGTATAGTCGACGTAGCCCAGGTCAACCGGTTTCTTCAATTTGTAGACATATTCCTCAGTCAGAAATACCAGCGACATCTGGGTCTGCGTCATTTCCACTTTCCGTGGAGAATGATCGTACGCCCCCGGGTCAGAAAGTGCTTCAACCAGCCGCGATAGCTGCACTATGAACCGTCCTTTATAACTCGATTACAATATAAGTTGGTGTTATATCTGATGAAAGTTCGGAATAACTGATTAAACGTAATTTTCCGTTATCAACCGTGGTGGTGCCACAAAACGCATCAGTGGTACGGAAAGACCACGCGCATGGTGTCTCACCTCTGCACTGGTGGTCCCCGTAATAATTGTTATACACCTGCCTGGAAACACAGCAACCCCGAACATAGTATCAGGCCTCCGACTGAAGTGTCAGCCCGTTAACCGGTAGTACGGTAATGGTGCTCTACGAAAGCATAACCTGCGACATAGTACTGTGATGTTAAGCCTTTGTCCGTTCCGCTTTTCGCCTGGCTTCCAGTTTCTTTCTCTTTTTCCGGTGTTTCTGAAGTGCTACTTTTTGACTTTTATTCATAACTACTAACAAATATAGCCCAAACAGGTACCCCGTGTCACCCCCGACCTCTGCATACTATAAAAGAAAGATACAGTTACAGGTACTGCTGCCTGAATTTTTCCGAGAGGTCGGCGAGCAGTTCCAGGGCGCGGCCGGCGGCTTCACCCGTTTCCAGGGTTGCCAGGGAGCAACTCGGTGTGAGCAGTCCCTGCCGGACCAGTTGCCTGAAAGGTACCCCGTTCCGTGTGAAGGGTGCCATTGCCTCTTCGAGGCGGTCTTTCAGACTGGCCACTGTTTCTTTTTCCAGCGCTCCGGGTTCATTGGGCACAATTCCCCACGCAATTGTTCCATTTCTGTTAAGAAACTCCCTGACCTCGGCGGGATAGAGGCTTATCGACTCCGCGTAACCATAGGCGTCAAAGCTGATAACATCGGTGGTGGTCTTGAGCAGGACCGACCAGTCGGTATTGCCGCAGCAGTGAATACCCTTGACCCCGCTGATACCCTCAAAGACTTCGTTGAGGAGGCTGACAATTTCGTCGCGGTCCAGGAGCAAACCGATTGAACCGAAGGCAGCCATGTATGGTTCATCGAGGAAGATTATCGTGTTTTTCGATACCTGGCTCAGGACCTTTTC
>DUES01000164.1 GCA_011192055.1 Dehalococcoidia bacterium | reverse complement strand
ACGCCATGGGGACCACCCAGCATACGTACGGCACCCAGAACGTACGGTCCTATGCCGTGCTCCAGCTTCTGCTGGGCAATATGGGTATTGCCGGTGGTGGTATCAATGCGTTGAGAGGCACATCCAACGTCCAGGGTTCCACTGACATGTGCTTGCTCAGCCACATAATACCCGGTTACCTGGCTGTACCCAAGGATGGTGATACTGACCTGGAAGCATACCTGCAGCGTGCCAGACCATCCGCCATTACACCCAGTGGACTGGCCGGTGACAAGAGCTCCAACTGGTGGGGCAACTATAAAAAGTACGTGGTAAGTTTACTTAAAGCCTGGTATGGAGATAACGCTACGGCAGAAAACGATTTCTGCTTTGAATACCTGCCGAAATGCGACCCCGATGTAAACTACACCCATATCGGCATGATAGAAGCAATGGGACGGGGCGCAGTTAAGGGCCTCTGGGTATGGGGGCAGAATCCCGCTGCCGGCGGACCCAACTCCAATGGCGCACGTACTGCTCTTGGCAACCTGGACTGGCTCGTCTCTGCTGATATCTGGATGAACGAGACCGCGGAATTCTGGAAGAGACCGGGGGTTGACCCTGCGGACATCGGTACCGAGGTCTTTGTATTACCCGCTGCCTGTTCCTACGAAAAAGAGGGCAGTATCAGCAACAGCGGACGCTGGGCGCAGTGGCGCTACAAGGCAGTTGAGCCACCCGGTGAAGCAATGGCTGACCTGGAAGCAATGAACCTCATTATGCTTAAGCTGAAGGAGCTTTATAGCGTGGACAGCCGCCCATGGGCAAAGCCAATAATCGACAGTGACTGGAACTATGGGGTCCATATTACGGCGGATATGGTCGCCAGAGAAATAAACGGTTACGACCTGACAACGGGCAAACTTGTAGAAAACTTCGTTGGCCTGAAGGATGACGGTACTACCAGCTCGGGGAACTGGCTGTACAGCAACCAGTACACCGAAACGGACGGAAACAAACTCCAGAGACGTAATCCGGCGGATACGCACCCCAAACAGATTGGGCTGTATTCGGACTGGTCATGGTGCTGGCCGCTGAACCGGCGTATCATCTACAACCGGGCCTCGGTTGACCCGGGCGGAAAACCATGGGACAGCGAGCACCCGGTGATACTCAACTACAGCCCGACAACAAAATGGCAGGGTGATGTTCCCGATGGTGGCTGGGCACCGATTGACCAGGCTGAAAAGGGTGCCAGGTACCTGCCCTTCATCATGAAGCCGGAAGGCGTGGCACGCCTGTGGGGTTACGGTCGTACAGATGGACCGCTACCGGAAGTGTACGAACCGTGGGAGAGCCCTCTGGACAGGAACCTGATGTCAGGTACTAAGATTGACCCCTGTGCTTTTATCGGCACATACATGAATAAACGGGGTACGCCTGATGAATTCCCATATGTGGGCACAACCTACCGTTGTACCGAGCACTGGCAAACGGGTATCATGACCCGGAACCTTCCCTGGCTGGTTGAGCTCATGCCCGATATGTTCGTGGAAATGGGTGAAGAACTGGCTGCTGAGAAGGGTATAAACAACGGTGATACGGTGGTTGTAAGCTCCGCTCGCGGAGAAATCAGAGCGGTCGCCGTGGTAACCAGGCGTCTCCAGTCGCTTAAAGCGGGTGGGAAGACGATACACCATGTTGGTGTGCTCAACCACTGGGGGTATAGCGGAATGTCCAAAGGTGATTCCGGAAATATCCTGACCCCGCATGTTGGCGATGCGAATACTGCTATCCCGGAATTTAAAACATTCCTGTGCAATGTAAGGAGGGCCGAAGATGAGTAAAGGGGTTCTGTATGACGCTACCAAGTGTATAGGGTGCAGGGCCTGCCAGGTGGCCTGTAAGCAATGGAATGAAATGCCGGGGAAACCGACGACCAATACCGGCAGTTATGAAAACCCTCCTAATACCAATGCGTACTCACTGACTAAAATTCGTTTCAGCGAGGTGGACTACGACGACAAGTTCCACTGGGTCTTCACCAAGATACAGTGTATGCACTGTGACGACCCGGCTTGTGCTGCGGCATGCCTTGTTGGTGCTTTCCAGAAGACGCCGGAGGGGGCAGTGGTCTATGATGACCACAAGTGCATCGGCTGCCGCTACTGCATGGTTGCCTGCCCCTTCGGTATACCTGCTTACGAGTGGGATGACCCGATGCCCTGGATACGCAAGTGCAACTTCTGTGCAGACCGCCAGGCGGAGGGGCTCCTGCCTGCCTGTGTTACTACTTGTCCTACGGGGGCACTCAAATTTGGCGACCGGGAAGACCTTATTATTGATGCTCATCAGCGTATCGCAGCCGAACCGGGCAGATATGTGGACCACGTCTACGGAGAATCGGAAGTGGGCGGCACATCATGGCTGTACCTCTCACCGGTACCATTTGAGATGCTCGGGATGCCGACTGTAGGTACAGAGGCAGTGACCCTGAACGTTGAACGTGCTATGGGTGCTGTTGCACCGGTGCTTGTTGGTGTGGCGGCGGTCATGTCCGGCATCTACTGGCTGGTCAAACGCAGACAGCAGCCCGAAGAGACGGTAGCTCCTGACGATAAGGAACAGCTAGAGGTGCCGAAATGATGATAAAAAAACGCTCTATCCCGGTTGGCACGCTTATCCTGACCATCGTGGTCCTGATTGGGCTGGCAACCATGATTGTCCGTTATATAAACGGGCTGGGGCCAACAACAAACATGAGTGACGGGCGTGCCTGGGGTATATGGATCAGCTTTGATCTTTATTGTGGTGTCGCCCTGGCTGCTGGTGGGTTCACGCTGGCAGGGATTGTGTATATCTTCGGCCGTGAGAAGTACCATGCGGTGGCAAGACCGGCAATCCTGACCGCATTTCTGGGCTACACACTGGTGATACTGGCTTTGCTGGTTGACCTCGGRCAGCCCTGGTACATCTGGCGGTTCCTTTTCAACTGGAATATCCACTCGCCATTGTTCGAAGTRTCATTGTGCGTGATGTGCTATACRATTGTCCTGGCTCTGGAGTTCAGCCCCGCTGTTTTKGAGCGGCTGAGCGACTGGGACTTTCCGATCGTCAGACATTTCAACTGGCGTATCCCGTTACGTGTCGTTCGGTCYATCCAGATACCCCTGGTAATTGCRGGCATTGTGCTGTCCACGTTACACCAGTCGTCCCTGGGTTCAATGCTGCTGATGATGCCCGAAACTCTTCACGCCATCTGGTACACACCAATACTGCCGATACTGTTTCTCATCTCGGCAATTGCCGTGGGGCCGGCGATGGTGATGTTCGAGTCGACCCTGAGCAGCCGTATCTTCGGTCACCGGTTGGGTCTTGATATTCTGAGTGGTCTGGGAAAAATGACCGCCTACATACTCGGTCTTTATTTGCTGTTAAAGGTAGTAGACCTGCTGGCAAGGGGTGACCTGGCCCTGGTGGCTACTGCCTATCCGCAGAACCTGCTCTGGTGGGGAGAGATGCTTATCGGGGTTATTCTGCCCATCATCTTCTTCTCGATGCGCAGCGTACGCGAGAGCAGAATCAAACTATTCTGGACTTCGGTACTGGTTGTACTCGGTCTTGTATTTAACCGCTTTAATGTCAGCATGCTGGGGCTCGAAATACGTCCTGGTTTTACTTACTTCCCTCACTGGATGGAGATTGCAGTATCGGCCGCTCTTGTTGCTGATGCCATGCTCGTGATATTCCTGGCTCATAAACTACTCCCGATGGTCTCACACGATGAAAAGGAGACCGCATCAGGAACAGGTTAACATCTGCAAGTTCCCCCAATTCTGATATCGTAATACAAGGATACCGAAATAGCGACACTACCTCCTCCACCTCGGAGGTAGTGCCGCTAACATTCTATGGAGCCGGTACTACCTTCATATCGGTGTAAAGGTAACGACATAGATATAGATAACCGGACAGCAATATAAAGATAGAGCCAGTCGGTCGGGATATTTTTTCCGGAACCGGTTACCGTAAATGAACAGGTGCCGACAGCAGCGGTAGTAAAAAATACGGATAAGGGAATTACGCCTTATTCAGCTGGCCTATTTCTGGTCGTCATCATCATCCTCAAGGAAAACCTGCGGATGACTCAGCATATAGAGTATTGAACCAACAAAAGCGAGTAAGGCTATTGCCAGGGCCCACGGTACCTTTTTGCCTCCCAGTACCCGGCGCCTGCTGGCCAGGTCATGCAATAATAGTACTGCCAGTACCCAGTGGAGAGCACCGAACAATACCAGTTGCAGAATCCATTCCAGGTCCATTGCATTACATCTTTCGGGTTTCAGCTATGGCACATGTGCTGACCGTCACCGGGATGTGCAGGGATTGCCGGAACGTAGTACATGCTGCGGGCAGTGCTACTAAATTCTCATACCTGTTCTTCGGATTCCGGTTCCCCGTCATCTTCCGATTCGCCTGTTTTAATGTCCCTGAACGTAGTATAAAGACATACTTTGCCATCAGCATCAACATATGGTGACGCGAGCACCTCAAAGACACGATCGTCTGAAAGTATATACTTCCATTGTTTTATTGCGCCGGCCAGTACTTCGGGGAGTTTGCAGATATCCCGGCAGGGTTCATCCAGGCCACGGAGATATTTATAGCAAAACGGACTGGTGACTTCACCGAAGTACTTTTGCATTGTGCTATTAAAATGCCGTATGTGATAGTCTGGGCTAATGATGAGTATACCCTCCTGCATCTGATCTGACAATGCGGATAACCTGTCTATTTCTCTTTTCATCATAGTTTCGGTGAAAGTTCGTTTTGCCAGCCTGGTGCGGAGCAGTGCCGCCAGGTAGCCAAGCGAACCGGCAATCATAATAAAGATTAGTGGCCGTAATATCGGGTCAGGGTAGGGAGATATGAATAATGCGCGGGGTGTGCAGATACCTCCAACAACAAGAGTCACCAGGATAGTAGCCCTGGTCCCGAGGACGTAACCTGCATAGACGATAGGTATAATAAACAGGAGCCGGTGTACATCATGTACCCCATAGAAGAAGTCCAGTCGCAGGTTTTTCCATCCGGCCAGGTCTATTATTTCACCGAAGTAGTAGAATATGGAGCAGAATACAAGGAGAACAGCCAGAATATAAAGACGCCAGAAATCCTTATTTCGCAGAGAAGCTGTAATAGCCTTTCTATACAGGGAAGCTCTTTCTGTCTTGTTATTCATCTATATTTTACCTTCCCGCAAGAGATGTTACCGAACAGTGATAACGCTTATTGAAAAATAGCCTTACTACCGGATATGTGGATAGAGGTCTGATAGCAAGACATAATGCCAGTGTTGCAGTATGCAGCAGCAATTCGGGCGGGATGGAGATAACGGGGGCGAATACACCATGATGGAAGACCTTTTCCAGCTACGGCTTGTATCCGTGTACTGGCAGAAGTTGCTGGATGGTTTCCGAGAGGTTTCAGGATTTCCAGGCAGTCGCCCACTTTCCTAACTCACCCTTATCATTTCTGGAGTAGTACAAACTACCCCTGTTGTGTGGTCAGGGTGGGGGATCCGGTATACCTCTTGTGGTTTGCAGGCAGCCGTAGGGGAAGTTGTGGTCGGGGATTTCCGGAATGGGGGTTTATCACGGAGTCTGGAAGTGACCGACAACTACTGCCTGAAAACCACGAGCAGATAACGCCCGAATCCCCCATGTAATATGTTATAGTTGCGCTGCTACCTGGATACTGGACGGTATATCGGCTATGATTTACCAGTCCGTCCCCTGAATTTATCAGAAGGGATATCTAATTCCCTTTCTGAGTCTAGGTTATCATCAATCAGTTACTATTCCATCCGCCACAAGACTGAAAAAGGAGAACACATTTGACCCATTCTACGGCTACGCAATGTGTGCACATGAAAGACCAATCCGGTGGAAATATGGGTTTTCAGTTACGGACACCTGATAATCAGATTCCAGAGTCTGGCTTGCCGGTCCGGCGGGTGGAGTAGATAATCTGGCGCACCCGCCGGACCGACTGAACGGGGACAAATTTACTAATCCTTTGGTTCTTTTCTTCTTCGGCGCTCGATTAACTCCCCAACAATATCAATCAGGTCGTTATCCAGCTCGTTGGGATACTTCTTTTGAATATACTCACGGAACTCGGGCCACTCAACAGGTGCCGTAGGAATAACTTTGGGTAAGTGGCCGGCCATTGCCAGTATTTTCTCTACGGGTACACCACTATATTCAGCCAGCCTGCGACATGAAGCGGTGCTGGGAACATCCTCCCCCGATAACCATCTGAAGACGGTGGGATGGCTGACTCCCAGGTCCACTGCCATCTGGGTTGGTACCCTGTTTCGGCGGCGCATCAATTTTTTAACGAATTGTACTATCGTTATTTCTTCTTTATCTAGTATAGTGGCTGGCCGGTCTTTCCCTAGTGTCAGAGTCATTTCAGATTCACCTGCTTATAGTATTGCAATGTTGTCAGTCAATCCTGCGCAGAAAGACATAATCAGAGGAATATACGGCCTGATTGGAGATACATCGATTCAAACAGCACTACCTTTGACCATCTTTCCTGACAAGAATTATATTTCACGTTCGGTACGTTTACCTATAGATTACCAATTATCTCCTGGGACGTCATCGGTTTTCATGCTCATTCCGTGGTGACAGTATGCTTAAAGAAATAATGGATACAGCAAGCATTCAGACCTAATTGATTACCTGTTATTGTCATATCACTACGCATTATGGCCTAGTATGTCGGGAACTACGGCATGTTTCAGGAAAGACCCGTTAAAAATGCCCTGTGCCCCGGATTGTACCGCTGTCTTTGCGGTTATCAAACGTTTGACAATATGTGAATCTGCAAGTACTATTGGATGGAAATGTTCCTGCTAAACTTGGCAATCAGAAACCTGACCCGCCGCCGCGCGCGGACAATACTTACCATACTGGGTGTAGCTATTGCTATCTCATTCACGGTCGGTATTCTCAGCATCAGCGAGGGCTTTATGGCTTCCTTTGAAAACTCCATGGCGAAGCAGGGTACCGACATTATCATTGTCCCCAGGGAGGCTGAAGCGTTCCCTTACCCGGATGTCGCAGCGTTTGTCGGGAGTTTCTCGGAGGACGTGATACGTGAGATTGAACAGCTTGATAATGTCCTGGCTGTTTACCCTGTTTTTACAGCGATACCCATGACGATGCCACTGGACAAAATCGGGGCTATTCCCATTCTGAACGGTGTTACCCCGGTGTATTTCAGCGACGTAACACCTTACCTGGAGCTCAGTACGGGGCGTTTTATAGAAAGTGAAGACCGGGACGTAATTGTGGCGGGTTCGGGGATAGCAGATGTGCTTGGCCTGAGCCTGGGCGATGTCATGGAAATACGGGAAATGCAGTTTGAAGTTATTGGTATTCTTAAACCCAGTGGTGGTATGGACGATGGCATGCTTTATACTCCCCTGGAACCTCTTCAGGAAGCCTACGATAAAGTGGGCCAGCTTACATATGTCCCTCTTAAAGTAAAGGATGTAGCCAGGGCGGAAGAGACTGCCAGTGAAATCAGTAAGAAGTGGACCAGTGTTTCAGCCCAGACCATGACATCGGTGGTTGACAAGCTGGTCGACCTCGTAGGGATTGTACGGGCGGCTCACATGGGACTGTCAACCATAGCCCTCCTGATTGGTATACTGTTTATACTGTCTACAATGCTGATGGCGGTGGGTGAGCGTGTGAGAGAAATCGGTACGATGAGGGCTATCGGTGCTCACCGGGGCTTCATTTTCAGGATAATTGTCGCGGAGTCACTGGTAACCAGCGTGATTGCCGGTGCAGTTGGCTGCCTGGGAGGATACCTTCTTTCCCAGGGTATTACGTTTGTCCTTTCGGAATTTGTCGGGCTGACCTATTTTGCCCCCGTTGTCAGTGTCCGGATATTCCTGACCGGTCTGGCTATTGCCCTGCTGGTCGGGGTGCTTGCCGGGCTGTACCCTGCGTGGCGAATATCAAAAACGAACATTGTCCAGGCGTTGCGATATGAGTGATATCATTATTGAAACAAGGGAACTGTCCAAGACTTTCCATGTTGGCAGCCAGGAAATCACAGCCCTGGACCGCCTGGACCTGCAGATAAAAAAGGGTGAATTCGTTGGTGTCATGGGACCTTCCGGTTCCGGTAAAACAACACTGCTTAACCTTCTGGGGTGTCTCGACCAGATAACCAGCGGAAGCATTATCTTCGAGGGCAGGGATATTTCAAGACTGTCCGAGCGTGACCTGGACGACTTGAGGCTGAGGAGGATGGGGTTTATCTTCCAGACGTTCAATCTGATGCCCACCTTTACGGCACTGGAGAACGTGACGTTCCCGATGGAGATTGCAGGCTTGCCGCGTGATGAACGGACGGATAAGGCCGAACAACTCCTCAGTCGGATGGGCTTGAAAGAGAGGATAGACCACAAGCCACGCGAGCTTAGTGCCGGTGAAAACCAGCGTGTGGCAATAGCCAGGGCACTGGCAAATAATCCTACCGTTATCCTCGCAGATGAGCCTACGGGGAACCTGGACTCCCGTACAACGGACGAAATTTCTCACATACTCAGTGACCTGAATTCTGAATATCAGGTTGCCATAATCCTGGTGACACATGATGCCAGGGTATCACAGGCGGCTTCCAGGTGTCTCTGGATGGCAGATGGCAGGCTGGGCAACGAACCGGACCTGCAGCCATAAACCACCCGGCGTAATCGGCGTATTTCAATAATTCATAATATACGCGTTATTACCAGGTCTGTATAAGGCCTGCACCTGCTGTCCGCAATGATATACTGCCGGATTTCGCTCAAACAGGAAGTTCGTGGTATACTTGAACGGAGCGTGCGTACATTTTGCACTCAATCCTGTACCCCATGATATTCCGGATTGCTTTATAAAGTGCAGGTATGCAGGCTGATGCAAGCTCTGATAAAGAAAGGCGTGAACTCCGGAGGAGGAACTGGATGGATACTATAGAAATGGAAACCACACGACGGGAAGTACTGGGAAAGGAAGTCAGATTTCTACGTCGACAGGGAGTTACGCCTGTAAATCTTTTCGGACATGGACTTGAGTCGATCTCTTTACAGTGTGATACAGCGAAGCTGACACAGACATTGTCAAAGGCAGGGCAGACCAGGCTCATTAATCTGAAAATCGGTAGTGAAAAAAAACGGCATTCGGTCGTAATACGTGGAGTACAGAGGGAGCCGTTGAGAGGCGGGCTTCTCCATGTGGACTTCCTCGAAGTCAGTATGACAGAGCGGGTAAAGATGGATGTACCCCTGGTTATTACTGGCGAAGCCCCTATTTTTAAATCCAAAGATTACATGATGACCCAGGAGCTGAATACACTGGCTGTGGAGTGCCTTCCGGCCGATATCCCGGAGAATCTGGAACTGGATATCAGCTCTCTGGCTGAACCGGAGCAGGTGCTGCGGGTAAAGGATATCAAAGTAGGTGAGGACGTTACAGTCCATGATGATGCCGAGACTGTCGTTATCAGAATCATGCACTTACAGGCAGCTAAAATAGAGGAAGCTGAGGTAGAAGGAGAGGTTACTGAAGCGGCAGAAGCCGGTGAAGGCGGGTCTGCAGACGAATAATCATCCGGCAATATATGGTTCAATCAGTAAGAAATTCTACCGTGAGCATACTGTACCAGGGATGCAGTCTCTGGTTCTGTGGCTATTTTTATTAATAATTCTCTGTTTCTTGTTGTGAATTGATTTTATCTACTGTATAATGTGTATTAGGTTGTAGAGTAGGTTATTACATACTTAGTAAGCCCTCCAGTCATATCCCAACGGGTCCAAATATAGTGTTAGATGACCAAAACTCTTACCGAGTACAGAAGAAGGAGGTCATCTAATGGTATATCAGGACAGATCCCTCGATTGCAGTGATTGTGGCGCAAGTTTCACATTCAGTGCTGAAGAACAGGAGTTCTTCGCTTCCAAAGGGTATATGAATGACCCTAAGCGCTGTCCCTCTTGCCGTGAGGCAAGACGAGCGAGCCGCCAGGGTAGTGGTGGCTATGGTTTCAGGAGCCAGCGGCAGATGTATCCTGCGGTGTGTGCCCAGTGCGGCAAAGACACCGAAGTACCGTTCCAGCCCCGTGAAGGCAGGCCGGTATATTGCAGCGACTGCTATAGCAAACAAAGCTTGAACAGGCGATAATATTTCACACAAAAAGACGCGCACGTACCGGATTTCCAGTACGTGCGCGTCTTCATTATTATTCTGACATATCCCACAGAATCAGGGTTTTCCTTTCAAAGAGGTGGGTAGATGAGGTAGGGTGGCGGTCTTATTACATATACACCCGGCAATTGTGTTTGCAATTGCCATGGTTAGCTCCGTAGTTATTTTCTTTGCAATAAGGTTTCTTCTGCACATATTTTATCTCAGGGTCTCCGGCCGGTGGACATTGTTCAATCGGTTTGTCGAAAGAGCAAGAATGAAAGGCTCGCCACTGGTAACGAAGTACGGATTTCTTGGCCTTGCGCTTTTTATAGCAGTTCCTCTGCCAACGACGGGTGTCTATGGCGGCGCTTTACTAAGCTGGCTGCTCGGTATGAACTGGCGTGGCTCACTTGCCGCCGTAATGCTGGGAGCTACCGTATCCAATGGCCTGGTTGCGCTTTCAGTACTGGGAATATCACAGGTAGTGACTCTGCCGGGCTGACTATAAAAGCCCCCGTTAAAGTCTCAGACAGCCGGATAATCTTGCAGGTTGTCTATTCCCAAAATGTTTCGTAACATACTACTTCGTCGATAGGTTTACGTACTTTGACTTTTTCAGCATTGCGCGGAAATCCGAGTGGAAGTAAAGCGGCTATTCGGTACTTTTCCGGTACCCTGAGGATGTCCCTGGTTTCTTCCTGGGAGAACGCACCAATCCAGCACGTCCCGAGACCTTCACCAGCAGCGGCCAGCGTGATGTGGTCCACCGCTATCGCCACATCCACGGCATAGGCGGGGACACCGCACTTCATCACGTATTCCGGCATTGTAGCCACGGCGGCGATTACCACGGGCGCGTTTGCTATATGGGCCTGTCCTCCGGCAGCCCTGGCCAGTGCCTTGCGTCTCCGGCTGTCCCTTACCACTATGAATTTCCGTTCCTGCCGGTTGCTGGCTGACGGTGACAGTCGTGCCGCCTCCAGGACTTTCTGTAATTTATCCTCCGGAACCGGTCTGTCTTCGTAGTCTCGAATGCTCTGTCTCGCCCTGATTGCTTCTGTCAGTTCCATTTTTGCTCCCGTGTTTCTATAGTATGAGAATTCCGTACGTTATTGAATATCATATCACTTGAAGCCCGGGTATTGCCTTTTCAAAAGAAAGTTTTCGGAGACTGGTACTCCCGTTATACGGGATAGTCTGTACATGTGGTATTCTTGACACCCCGCTGAATCAGCCCTAAGATACTCAACAGGTCCAGGCGGACAGGCTTCCGGTAATACTGTACCGGCAAAAGCCACAGTATCTTTGCACTGGACGGGGAGGAAATGTAATGGTGACCGAACATGAAACGTGGCTGGCACTGACCGCTGAGGAGCCGATAGACCCGGAATTACCCATTTGTGACCCACACCACCACCTGTGGGACCGCCCCAATAACCGCTACGTCCTCGAAGAGCTTCTACAGGATACCGGAAGCGGCCACAACATAGTCCGGACAGTGTTCGTGGAATGCAGGTCCAGCTATGATATGGATGCCCCGGAAGAGATGAGACCGATAGGTGAAACGGTGTTTGTGGAAGGTATTGCCGACCGGAGTGCGAGCGAACAGCATGGAAAAACGGCGGTAGCAGAGGGAATTATCGGTTTCACAGATATGACGCTGGGTGCCGGTGTCGTGCCGGTCCTCGAGGCTCATTTAGCAGCCGGCAAGGGCCGTTTTCGCGGGATACGGCATTCCTCCGTCTGGGACGCGAGCCCCGATATCACAGGTTACAGGAACCCGCCGCGCGGACTGCTGCTGGATGCCCGTTTCAGAGAGGGGTTCTCGTACCTGCAGAAGTATAACCTGAGTTTTGATTCCTGGCTGTACCATCCCCAGTTGACAGAACTGGCAGACCTGGCAAAGGCCTGCCCGGATACTATCATTATTGCTGACCACATCGGCGGGCTTCTTGGTATCGGCCCCTATGCCGGTAAACGTGACGAGGTGTTGCAGGACTGGAAACGGGGTATTACCGCCCTGGCAACCTGCCCGAACGTATATATGAAACTGGGTGGCCTGGGAATGCCGCTTTGCGGTTTCGGCTGGAACGAACGGCCTGCTCCGCCGGGGTCTGTTGAGCTTGCTGAAGCGATGGCGCCTTACTATCATTTTTGTATCGAGAAATTTGGTGCTGACCGCTGCATGTTCGAGAGTAACTTCCCGGTGGATAAAGTTTCATATTCATATAATGTGATGTGGAACTCGTTCAAGATCATCGCCAGGGACTTCTCCAGCGGAGAACGGGCAGCCCTGTTCCATGATACGGCTGCAAGAGCATACCGGCTCACGACAAATACTTAGGACTGGCTGAAAAACCCTTTCGACCATCCCCCTGACCCCCTTCCTGACCAGGAAGGGGGTAGAATTTATGTCTGGGGGACACCCCCAGACCCCTGCCAAAGGGATTGTATCCCTCTGGACTCACCTTTTTCATTATCCTGCTAGTAGCTGGATATTGAAATAGCATCATTCGAGCAGACTGAGGTTTGAATTGAAGGTGGCATCTTAACTACTAACTCGTAATAAATAACTGTCTTGGTTGTAATATCAGTTAGACTGTTTAATGCGTGTTAGCTGTACTTTTCCCGGCAGATTATCTGTTCCAGGTCCTTGCGGGGTCTTGCTCCCGGCCACGATACAGCAAAGCCTACCGGCATCACGAACAGGGCCCTCATTTCATCCGGTATGGACAGTACTCTCTTAAGTTCCTTCTCGTCCAGTGCTGCAATCCAGCAGGTACCCAGTCCTTCCTCTGCAGCGACCAGGGTCAGGTGGTCCAGGGCTATCGCAAGGTCAACCGCCATCAGGTTGTTGTACTCTTCCGGGTCCTTGTCTACTTCCTCCGGTGCAACACCCATGGTCAGAGACGTCTTTCCGTCCTTGTAGAAGCGGGTTATGGCTTCTTTTTCGGAGCCGCAGGCTACAATGACCAGCGGGGCGTCCGCAATAAACTTCTGGCCGTCAGGAAAGCCTGGCACCCATCGGCAAGCGGCGGCTACCTGCTCCCTGTTGTCCCTGTCCTGCACGACAATAAACTTGAAAGGCTGGCGGTTACCTCCGGTAGGTGCCAACCGAAGTGCCTCCAGCAACCTGTCAAGGACGTCTTGCGGTATGTTGTCCGGTTTGTAGTCCCTTATGCTCCGTCTCTTCCTGATAGCATCCAGTACATTCATCTCCTTATCTCCCTTTGAAGTCCGGGTCTCGTTTCTCCGTAAACGAGCGGATACCCTCCTTGAAATCCTCGGTCTGGAAAAGTCTTCCCTGGGCAAACATGGAGAACTCCAGGTTAGATTCATAGTCGGAATTAAGGCTCAGTCGCATCTGCCGCTTGGACATTTGAACAGCGAGCGGGGCGTTATTTGCCATTTTCGTTACCCATTCCCTGGTAACCTGTTCAAGCTCTTCCTGGGGAACTACCTTATTAACAAGGCCGATACGTTCTGCTTCGTAAGCGTCCAGTTTATCACCGGAGAACATTATCTCGCAGGCCTTTGCCCAGCCAACAAGACGCGGCAACAGGTAGTGACCTCCGTTGTCCGGCACGAGACCTCTCTTGACGTGCATATCCCCCACAACTGCTTTATCGGAGGCAATCCTGATGTCACAGAGAAGGGCCAGTTCAAAACCCCAGCCTATTGCCGCACCATTGACGGAAGCAATAGTGGGTTTGTCAATAGATAACATGATACTGGAGAGGTGGGTACCACCGATCCTGTATTTTTTCTCCCCGCTTGATACGAAACCCGGGCTGCTTGCCTGCGCTGTCAGGTCCAGCCCTGAACAGAAACCCCGTCCCGCTCCGGTGATGACTATTACGCGTATCTCATCATCATCGTTTGCGTCCTGGACGGACTGAATAAGTCCCTCGATCATGGTTCCCGTGAAAGCGTTCAGCCTCTCAGGGCGGTTCAGGGTTATGGTTGCCACATGTCCTTCTTTTTGGTAAATCAGGTCTTGAAGTTCCACAATACTGTCCCCTTCTTTTCTTAATACTGCATAACCTTCCGGTTAACGTATTCCGCATGACGCGGGATATATTTTCGGCTTCCTTACAGCGGTCATACTTACTTATTTATTCAAGCCTATCACCGGGAAGCATTTGTTGCAAGGCGGTAACCGGATACAATCACCGGGCATCTGTAATAAAAAGTGTGGCGAATAGCGGAAATTTATCACTCTTTTGCATGTCCTGCTTTGTTTGTCTGCCAGATAAGTATGATATAATTTCACTTGACCACTGCATCGGTCTATCAGACACAGGTTACGCTAGTGGCGGATATCCGGGGAGAAAAAACTGGGGGGAGATGCTGCATGCCGAGACGGGATGATATCAAGAAAGTAATGATAATCGGTTCGGGACCCATTGTTATAGGGCAGGCCTGTGAGTTTGATTACTCCGGTACCCAGGCCTGCAAAGCACTGAAAGGCCTTGGTTACGAGATTGTCCTGGTTAACTCCAATCCGGCCACTATTATGACTGACCCCGGTATGGCAGATGCCACCTATATCGAACCGCTCAACCTCGGCCGCATGACACAGATTATCGAGAAAGAACGGCCGGACGCATTGCTGCCAAACCTGGGCGGACAATCCGGCCTGAATCTCAGTGCCGAGCTGGCACGCGCTGGCGTTCTTGAAAAGTATGGAGTCAGCATAATCGGGGTCGAAATTGATGCTATCGAGCGCGGTGAAGACCGGATTGCTTTCAAAGAAACGATGAACCGCCTTGGTATAGATATGCCGGAGAGTACCGCCGTCTATACCGTCGAGGATGCTGAGAAGATAGCGGCAGAGCTTGGCTATCCGGTCGTGGTACGCCCGGCATACACCATGGGAGGGACGGGCGGCGGATTGGTCTATAACGTGGAAGAGTTGCGGATTGTGGCCAGTCGCGGTATTGCCGCCAGTCTTATCGGACAGATACTGATAGAAGAATCGGTCATGGGATGGGAAGAACTGGAGCTCGAAGTTGTCCGTGATGCAAAGAACCAGATGATAACCGTCTGCTTTATCGAAAATGTGGATGCCATGGGTGTTCATACCGGTGATTCTTACTGCACGGCCCCCATGCTCACGATAGACCCTGAACTCCAGAAGAAGCTCCAGGAATATTCTTACCGGATAGTCGAAGCTATCAAGGTAATCGGCGGTACCAATACCCAGTTTGCTCATAATCCGGATACGGGGCGTGTCGTGGTGATAGAGATTAACCCGCGGACATCACGCTCCTCGGCACTGGCTTCCAAGGCAACCGGCTTCCCGATAGCCCTGGTCTCCTCCAAGCTGGCCGGCGGGCTTACCATGGATGAGATTCCCTACTGGCGGGACGGGACCCTTGAAAAGTACACGCCATCGGGCGACTATGTGGTGGTTAAATTCGCGCGCTGGGCCTTTGAGAAATTCCGGGATGCCGAGGACAAACTTGGTACCCAGATGCGGGCTGTCGGCGAAGTCATGAGTATCGGCAAGAACTACAAAGAAGCCCTGCAGAAAGCGATTCGTTCACTTGAGACAGGGCGTTACGGCCTTGGTTTTGCCAGGGATTATCACGAGAAAGAACTGCCGGAACTGATGGAGATGCTCAAGAATCCCACCAGTGACCGCCAGTTTATCATGTACGAGGCGATTCGCAAGGGCGCCGGAGTCCGGGAACTCCATGAAAGGACATATATCAAGTCCTGGTTCATCGAGCAGATGAAGGAGCTCGTGGAACTGGAAGAAGAAGTCCTTCAGTATAAGGGGAAAATCCTCCCTGATGACCTGTTAATACGGGCGAAGAAAGACGGTTTCGCCGACCGTTATCTTGCACAGCTTCTCGGCATTCCGGAAAAAGACATCCGGGAAAAGCGTATCTCCATCGGGGTTGCTGAAGCGTGGGAACCGGTACCGGTCAGCGGTGTGGAGAATGCCGCTTACTACTTCTCCACTTATAATGCCCCTGATAAGACGACTGTCAGCGACCGGCGAAAGGTTATGATACTGGGTGGCGGCCCGAATCGTATCGGCCAGGGGATAGAATTTGACTACTGCTGTGTGCATGCTGTCCTGGCCCTGCGCGACATGGGATTCGAGACAATCATGGTTAACTGCAACCCTGAGACGGTCTCTACCGACTACGATACGTCGGACAAGCTCTACTTCGAGCCATTAACCGTGGAGGATGTCCTCAGTATCTACAACAAGGAGAAACCGGAAGGAGTAATAGTCCAGTTTGGCGGTCAGACGCCGCTGAACATTGCGCGGGAACTGTCCGAAGCAGGCGTGAAAATACTGGGTACTTCCCCGGAGACAATTGACCTGGCGGAAGACCGCGACCGTTTCGGGAAGATGATGGCGAAACTGGATATACCGATGCCGGATTCGGGGATGGCCAGCAATCTTGAGGAAGCGCTGGTTGTTGCTGACAGGATTGGATATCCCCTGATGGTACGTCCTTCCTACGTACTGGGTGGACGGGGTATGGAAGTTGTCCACGATAAGGATATGCTCAAGCAGTATGTTGCCGCCGCGGTAGACGTCACACCCGACCGTCCTATCCTGATAGACAAGTTCCTTGACAACGCAATCGAGGCGGAGGCTGATGCTGTTGCCGACGGTACGGAAGTTTTTGTGCCGGCCGTAATGGAGCATATTGAGCTTGCCGGTGTGCATTCGGGCGATTCCGCCTGCGTGATACCACCGGTCAGTATACCGGAGAAGCATATCGGCACGATTAACGAGTACACGCAGAGGATAGCGCAGGAGATGAACGTGCTGGGACTGATGAATATGCAGTATGCCATTGCCCATGACAGGGTGTACGTGCTGGAGGCAAACCCCCGGGCTTCGCGCACTGTGCCGCTGGTCTCCAAGGTATGTGACGTATACATGGCGCGCATCGCTACGCAGCTTATGCTTGGGACAAAGCTCGCGGAACTGGACCTGAAACAACGTAAAATACCGCACTTCGGTGTGAAGGAAGCGGTTTTTCCCTTTAATATGTTCCCTGAAGTCGACCCCATACTCGGTCCGGAGATGCGTTCGACAGGTGAAGTGCTGGGAATCGCGGACTCATTCGGCCTTGCCTTTTTCAAAGCTGAAGAGGCGGCAAAGCAACTGCTCCCGACTGAAGGTACCGTCCTGATAACGGTGTCTGAAAAAGAACGTCCCGCCGTGGCAGACGCTGCCAGGGATTTTACCAACCTCGGTTTTAGAATCAAGGCAACGCGTGGTACTCACCAGTTTCTTGCCAGCCAGGGTATAAAGTCCGAATTAATCCTGAAGATGCACGAAGGCCGCCCCAATATTGCTGACGGGATCATGAACGGTGAAATTCACCTGGTCATAAATACACCGGCAGGAAAGCTCAGCCAGTATGATGACTCCTACATCAGGAAGACGGCCATAAAATACAGGATACCGTATATCACGACACTGGCTGCTGCATCTGCGGCGGCAAAGGGCATAACTGCTTACCGCCAGGGCGGGTCCGGGGTAAGGTCATTGCAGGACTACCACCGGTCCATGGGCTAGATACGGGTTGTTCCGCTTTACGGCCGGGCTGGGGACATATAGCCCTGGAATTCATATCACTGCTACAGTCTCCATGCTGTAGTATGCTTTCTATCATTGGCTTCTGCTGACATCCAGTGACCGCCGTTATTTCACGCCGTTTTCCACGATATATTTCGTGTCTCCAATTCTAACTGTACAAATCCGCCTATCACCCTTCCGTTTTGTTACCTGCTGATATTTCCGTAGTCCCTGCGGATATACAACAACAGTCACATTTCGGCATCGATGATCATCTTCTTTTCTAAACGTTTCCCGCGGTCGTTGTTAACTCTGGACCTTGTTTAGGAAATATTTAGAATGATGTCTCCTTTTTTTACTCTTTATTTAGGACTTTAGTCGTAGTCTGAAATTGGAGAAGAAGGAGAATTTCTTCAACAAGACCTGCGTAGGATTCCGGTCAGGCCTTTGCAGGTACTTGACATATCGGTTACTGCTGTCCGTCTGGTTCTGAGGATATCTGTATGAAACGGCTGCTTATACTGCTGTTGATATGCTGTCTGCTGTTTATACCAGCACCCGCACTGGTACATGCTGCCTCCGGCGGTGTAACGGCACAGAGCAAAGGTGGTAATACTTCGCCTACGATCGACGCTATTACGCTGGTAGAAAGTGGTTCGGAGAATGAGGTCAGTGCAATGACACCGCTGACAGCGTACCGTGTGAAAGTAACCGTTGGTGATATTAACACCCTTGATGATATTCAGGAAATAGAATTCCATATATATTATGGTTCCGATGGCAGTAATTGGGATGCTGACCAGCTTGCCATATTCATATGGACCAAGTCCTTCGGATGGTCAATGGAAAACGGTTCTGCTGTTACCAGTTGGGGACTGATTCCTGTCGATTGTATTGTGCCGCCTGATTTCTCAGGTACTACCGGTGACTGGTACCTGGAATTCAAGCCGGGTAAACTTGCCCGGGCTACTGCCATTCAGGACTGGTTCTGTGCAGCAACTGTACGGGATGAGAATAAAAGTGGTTCCAAAACGTGGACTACCGGTGCTTCGATGTCTGCTTACTCCGAGGTGACCTTTGATAGTGCAGGTATCATTTTTGGTGATGTAGATACTGGTATTGAGCCTGGAATGACCGGATATATTACCGACCCGCCAAGCCATTACCTGACTACCCTCATAACGTCTAATGCAAAGTATGCAATAGGGGTTAAATCTGACACCTCCTGGACGGATGGTGGCTTGAATTCTATCAGCCTGAGCGGCGAAAAAGGTGTTCCGGATGGTCCTGCAGAGTTTTCCCTGGAAATTGATAACCAGCGGAAAGGTGGCGGATCTCCCGGCCAGCCCAAGAAACCGGATGCGGTGACTGACACTAACACAACGATAAAGGGTTACAATAATGTCTCCCGTGTTACTACCGGGCCTGAGGATTCGGAAGGTACAAACGACCACACGATGTACATGGCGATGTCATTGTCTCTTGAAGGAATCCAGGAGGTTGTCTACTCCGGTACAATTACGTTTACCATAACGAACTAGATAGTATACGTTAATCCCGCTATTTACTTTACCTTTGCTCATCAGCATGATAATTTCCAAGATACAACGCGAAGTAAAATAAGGTATACTTGGTAGCAATAGAAAACGTAAGGTACCCGGGGCACAGTAACAGGCGGGTGTTGAGCCGGAAGGGAGATGCATCGTGGGAGCGTTAGCAACGATAAAGTGGCAAGGGCATTCGGGCAGGAAGTACAAGTTCTGGGTCTACAAGATCGGTACCAGGTTCAAAGAGACCCCGGCAAACTTCATACTTGCCAGGGAGACGGCAGACCTTACCTTTGCCCCCGTCTGTATCGGTCAGACTGATGACCTGAGCAAGCGATTCGATAATTACGAAGAGATGCCCGAAGTCCGGCAGGGTGACGCTACTCACATTCATGCACATGCCAACTCGCGTGGCGAACCCGCAAGACTGGATGAAGAAGCTGACCTGCTTGACCGGTGGAAACCTGCCTTCAATAATGAGCCACAACAGTGAATAGAAAACAGCGCCAGGTACCGGCTGGCGCTGTCTGTTAAATACAACCCGGATTACGGCTTTTCTTCCATCTTCACTTTTCAGTTGTTGTGAGCGGTTGCTGAGACGACAGTCGGGCTGCATCCATCCGCATCATTATCAATGGTCGTTCTGCAGTTTTATGATTGATGCTTCCGGTCCTTCAGGTCCTATTTCAAGTATGGCGACAGTACCCGGCTCACGGCGGTAATGCAGGAAGGTGGGACTGCCGGAACCAATAATAAGAGTACTATTATACTGTCTTATGTCTGCCGCATGACTGTGCCCATGTATGATTATATCGGGCAGGCTGTCATTCTTCTCCGGTGAATACCGGTATATGTACGGTCTTTCATGCACAAGCCATATCGTATGGCCTTCAAGGTTCAGGACATGTTTGGTTTCAACCCGTTCGTCTCTCAGCAACATGGTGGAGTCATCATCTCCCATTGCTGCCTTGACGGGGGCTATCTGCTGCAGGTCGTCCAGAACGGATACATTGTAGATATCTCCGGCGTGCAGGATGAGGTCAACTCCTTTGAAAACTTCGGCAACTTCGGGTGGTAATTCCCGTGCCACGTCTGGAATGTGGGTATCCGTTATCAGACCGATACGCATCTATATGCCCCCCTGTTCAATCCCCGGTTATACCTGAACAGGGCATAACCACTAGAGTTTCTGCCCTGTCCGGAATTTTCCTATTATAGCGTGTCACGGTCTGCTGTGTCTTGTTTTCTGTT
>DUES01000163.1 GCA_011192055.1 Dehalococcoidia bacterium | reverse complement strand
GGAAAAACCGGACCCAAACTCTATTCCCTTGACTGCCGGAATGGCAAACAGTGCTTTGGCCAGGTCTCCTTCGAGCGTATCAAAGACCGGTTCGCCCAACCCGGCAGGAACATTTAAGGCCACGCACTCAATAACTCCGCCAAGGCTGTCACCTTCGGCCCGGACTTTTTCAATTAACCGGAGCATCTCTTCAGCAGCTTCAGAGTCACCGCACCTGAGGTCATTTTTTTCGATGTTTGCCCTGACCTTTTCGATATCTGTTATCCCGGACTTTATTCCGCCGATAGCGACCGTATGGGCTACGATATCGGTACCAATCACGGATCGCAGGAGCTTACGTGCAATAGCTCCGGCCATAACAAAACCCGCCGTTATCCTGCCGGAGAAGCGGCCTCCGCCACGGAAATCATTGAAACCACCATACTTGTTGTAGGCGGTGAAGTCGGCATGACCCGGTCGGGGCAGAAACCGGTTTTTAAGGTACTGGCCGGAGTCGGTATCTGTGTTCCGGATGACCAGGCAAATGGGTGCTCCGGTTGTGTGTCCATCGTAAATCCCGGACATAATCTCAACCCGGTCCGGTTCAGTACGGGAAGTGCTTGCGGCACCTTTCCCCGGCTTCCTCCTGTCTACTTCTGCCTGGATATCCTGCTCACTGATAGCCAGACCGGCGGGGCAGCCGTCAACAATAACTCCAACGCAGTATCCGTGACTTTCACCGAAGCTCGTAACTGTGAATGCTTTGCCGATACTATTTCCCATCTATCGTCACTTTTCCTCCGAGGGCGGCAAGGTCTTTCCAGAATTGCGGATATGTCTTGGAAACGCATTCCGCACCCTCGATTATGGTATCTCCTGCAACCGTACCGAGCAGCCCGAAGGCCATGGCAATCCTGTGGTCATCCTTACTATTAATGATAGCCGCGTGCGGAGAGCCTCCGGTAATGGAAATACGGTCTGTTTCCTCGATAAAGACAATACCCATTCTCTCTAGTCCTTCACGCATCGCGGCTACCCTGTTTGACTCTTTTATCCTCGCTCTCTCTATTCCCGTGAACCGGCTGATACCTTCCGCGGCGGCTGCCAGTACAGCCATTGTCGGGAGCAGGTCAATGCAGTTCGACAGGTCGGCAGTGATTGCCCTGAGTCCGGACTTCCGCACAGTTATCGAGTTATTACCGGTAGTAACTGAAGCCCCCATTTCCTGCAGGAAATCGAGGATTACCCTGTCACCCTGGAGACTTTCTCCGGTCAGATTCTCAACCTCAACCTCACCCGCCAGCGCCCCGAGAGCAACCAGGTATGAAGCCGAAGACCAGTCGCCTTCCACCCGGAAGGTGGTGGGCTTGTACGCCTGCCGTGCTACTTCAAACGCGTCCAGCGTATCTGCAAAGGCAACAGATATGCCGAACCACTGCATGCAGTCCAGCGTCATCATTACATAAGGAGCAGAACGCAGGGGGCTTGTCAACCGGATAGTCATGCCTTTTTCTGAGAACGGTGCTGCCAGCAGCAGGGCGGACAGGAACTGCGAACTGATATCGCCCGGAAGTTCTGTTTCTCCGCCTCTCAGACTGCCTCCCCGGATAATCACCGGCGGTACTTCACCACGGCAGGAACAGGTCACACCAAGCCGTTTCAGGGCTTCAATGAGAGGCAGCACCGGTCTTGCCGAAAGAGAAGGCCCGGCAGTCAGGCAGTGTTGTCCCGGTACCAGTGCCGCAATTGCGGTCATAAACCGCAGGGTTGTTGCTGATTCGGCGCAAAACAGGTCTCCGTCCGACCGGTGGAAGCTGCCGCCGCGGACTCGCCAGAAGTTTTCTTCCTGCTTAGTGCGGATGCCGAGTTGACCGAGGACGCTCAATGCTGCCCCGGTATCGTCAGAACCCAGCGGATTCATGATTATGCTTTCGCCACGTGCCAGGGCGGCACACATCAGTCCCCGGATGGTGTAGCTCTTCGAGGACGGTGCTGTGACGTTCCCTGACAGATCACTTTTAGAGATTGATACCCTCATCCTCTTTCAACCTGCGGATAATCAGGTCAACCACCTGGCCGACCGTGAACCTTGATGTGTGAATAATAGTATCAGCGGCGCGCTCATAGAACGGCTTTCTGAACTTGACCAGTTCGCCGATGCGCTGGACAGGGTCATCTACCTTGAGCAGGGGGCGTTCGGTCGTATCAGCCGAGGTCCGTTTCAGGATGGCATCGGCTGATGCCGTGAGAAAAATAATCCGTGATGTTTCTCTCAACCTGTCGATATTTATCATGTTAAGGACAATTCCGCCGCCGCAGGCAATAACCAGGTTTGTGCCCGTGCAAATCCTCTTGGTGGCGGCAATTTCCAGTTCACGGAAGGAGATTTCTCCTTCCTCCCGGAAAATTTCGGGAATGGACATTCCTGCCAGCTCTGCGATGAGACGGTCCAGTTCGATAAACTCCCGGCCCAGTTTCTGTGCCAGGGCTTCACCTACTGCCGTTTTTCCGGCGCCCATGAAACCTATCAGGGCAATATTAGTCTTCATGTTTCTCCAGCAGCCTGATTGCTTCACTCCTCATAAGGTCTACAGGTGCCTGTTTTCCGGTCCATTTCTCAAATGCGAGCGCTCCCTGCCAGGCTAACATATCAATTCCCCTGATTGTCTGTGCTCCGGCAGAACCGGCTTCTCTCAGCAACCGTGTCTCGTTAGGGTTATAGACGATGTCGAAAACGACCAGTTCTTTTCGGAGAAGGTCAGTATCTACCGGCGTGCGGTTGATATCAGGACTCATCCCGACACTGGTGGTGTTAACCAGTATATCAGTGATCGGCAGGACTGCTGCCAGGTTCTGCCGGTGCAGTTCACCGGCCTTGGCTTCGTATTCGGACTGCCAACTGACACTGGCGGCTAATTCGTATGCCCAGTCCAGTTCTTCCACCCGGTTGAAGATGAAGAGTCGGGCACCGCGTTCAGCCAGGATATGGGATACCGCCCTTGAGGCACCGCCGGCACCGATGACAAGGACGTTTTTGCCCTGCGGGTCAATCCGTTTATCCAGCATTGCCTGCAGAAATCCCAGTGCATCCGTGTTATAACCTGTCAGGAAACCATCATTATTGATAATCGTGTTGACTGCACCTATCTTCTTTGCCAGCGGGTCCACTTCATCAAGGAACGGAATTATGTTTACCTTGTGGGGGATGGTAACGTTCAACCCCCGGATATTCAGGGCACGCATACCTCTGATGGCCTCGCCCAGTTCCTCACTCCGTACCCTGAAAGCCGTATAGACGTAGTCCAGTTCCAGTTCGCGGAAAGCAGTATTGTGCATGACAGGTGACATTGTATGCTCAATGGGGTCGCCAATCACACCGCAAAGTCCTGTCTTGCCGGAAATGTCCGTGTATCTCATTATTCTTTCAGTCCGGTTATTATTACCTTCACTCTGTTTTCGGGCTGTCTTCAGTCCGCTTACGGACTGTCCTCAGTCCGCATGGTCCTATAAATCTCGTGCAGTTCGTTTACGGTCATCTGCCCGGGAGCGGATTCCTTCCCTCTGGCTATTGATGCGTAGGTAAATTCACCACCCGCCAGGGGACACAGCACCCGGCTGACAGCACCGGCAGGTCCCATGGCGAAGGCAACGATTGCCTGCTCGGGGAACTCGGATATCACTGTCAGAATACTGATATTATCCTCGAAACTGTTGGCGGTGGTGACTATTTTGCAGATGTCGGCCCCGGCCTTTATCTGTTGCTGTACTATCTGTTTCATAGCAGCTACGGAAGGAGTCTTTTCCAGGTTATGATAGGAGAGCAGGCACCTCTTCCTTCGCTTGATGAGTTTCACCAGATTGACCAGGTTCTTTGTTTTCAGCTCAACGTCTATTATGTCCGCACCGAGGTCGATTGCCTGGAGGAGTTTTTCGATTCTCCTGGCCTCGCTGTCCTGCCAGCTACCGCCCTCGGCAGCGCTCCGGTTGCAGGCTATCCAGGGCTTTGTAAGCCGGTGCGCAATTTCAGTCCAGTCGTCACCGATAAGGTCGATACGGACCTCGAAAAGGGTGACCATGGACTCGACATTCCGTACTGCCTTGATATCGTCACTGGTGATTGTAGCGCAAATTCGCGGCGGTTTCATAGTCTGTTTACCAGTACCTCTTTCACCAGGGATGGACTGACCGTATTGGTAACGAAAACATCCCCTATTTCATGAAGCAGGACAAACCGTACCCTGCCTTCCACAATCTTTTTATCGTGTTGCATTGCCCGGATGATACGGTCAGGGTCAAGCTCGGGCATCTCCGTCATCAGTCCGGCTCTTTCGAGCAGTCTCTGCAGCCTGGAAATAGCTGTGCTGTCCAGGTACCCCATGCGGTGTGAGATTCCGGCGGCGGCCAGCATACCGAAGGCGACTGCCTGACCATGTCCTACCCGAAAATTGGAGACGGATTCAATAGCGTGCCCTGTCGTATGGCCGTAGTTGAGGATATTGCGCAGGCCAAGGTCACGCTCATCCTGCTCTACTACGGCGGCTTTTATCTCCGTTGAGCGGGTCACCATTGTTTCCAGTGTATCGTCATCCAGAGCCAGTATCCGGTCGAGATTATTTTCGAGGTAACTGAAGAATTCCTTGTCCCTGATTGCGGCATGCTTGATAACTTCGGCAAGGCCTTCACTGAACATTCTCGGGGGCAGACTCTTCAGCGTGGACGTATCCGATACCGTTAACCGTGGCTGATAGAAGGCTCCAATCTTGTTCTTCAGGTGACCGTGGTCAACACCGGTCTTGCCGCCAAGACTGCTGTCGGCCTGGGCGAGGAGAGTTGTCGGAATGTGTACCAGCGGTACGCCGCGAAGGTAAGTGGCGGCGACAAATCCGGCTACGTCCCCGGTTACTCCACCGCCCATGGCAAGAATCGGGGTTGCCCTCTCCACAAAGGAATCCGTCAGCTCCTGGTAGAGCCTGGCAGCAGTCTCCAGCGTTTTCTCCTCTTCGCTCTCCGGACCTGCCAGCGTGGTGACCGTGAACCCGGCGGCAGAAAGACTCTGTGCCAGTTTTTCTCCGTACAGTTGTTTAACGGTGGAATCCGCAACAAGCACCAGCCTGCCGCTGAAGCCCAGTTCTGTCAGGCGGTCTCCCATACCGGCAAGTAACCCGGGCCCAACGAGGATGTCATAATTGGCAGTTTTCAGTCTTACGCTGACGGTTGTCATCCTGAGATACCTAGTCCCTATTTTTCCGGTTTTTTACTGCATCGTAAACCCCGCGGCAGGCAAGTACAAGTTCTTCCAGTTCATCAGGCGTTATCTGCTGCTGACCGTCTACCAGGGCTTCTACCGGGTTGTCATGCACTTCGACTATCAACCCGCAGGCACCGGCGGCAATACTGGCACAACTCAGGTCATACACCAGGTCTCGCCGTCCGGCAGCGTGGCTCGGGTCAACCATAATGGGAAGGTATGTCTCTCTTCTGATAGCCGGTACCGCAGCAACATCAAGTGTGTACCTGAAGTAGCTTTTACCTTTTCCCAGCGGCAATATACCTCTCTCACATAAAATGATGTCCTTATTATCTTCGGCTACCATGTACTCTGTAAAAGAAAGAAATTCTTCAATACCGGCCCCGAAGTGCCTCTTGTAAAGGATGGGCTTCTTTTTCTGGGCGACCTTGGTGATAAGGTCCTGGTCATACATATTCCTGGCGCCTATCTGGATGATATCCACGTACTCGGATACCAGGTCAACCTGGCTTTCGCCCCTGATTTCGGTTATGACCGGCATATCGAAGGTGTTTCCGGCTTCCCGTAACCAGTGCAGCGCTTCCTCGGCTCCTTCCTTGCCGTTTGCACCAAGTCCCTGGAAGGAGTGTACAGACGTCCGCGGTTTGAAGATACCGCCCCTGAGGATATGGCCTCCGGCTTTTTTTACACCTTCGGCAATTCGGAAGAGCTGTTCCTTGCTTTCTATTGCACAGGGCCCTGCAATGAAAACCGGTTCCTCTCCTCCTATCTTGATATCGCCCACGTTTATCACCCGGTTTTCGGCCTCCGGTTCCCAGGTACGGGCATACTCCCGGCTAATCAGCTTGTAGGGTGTTTCAACCATAAATGCCTCCTTTACTCCGGGTAGTATTTCAAACCGGGAAAACGGTATCTTGCTCTCGTCGCCTATGAGACCGATTACGGTCCTGTAAGTCCCTCTGGAAACATCTGCCCTGAGACCGTATTTCTTGATTTCTTTGACTACGTTGGCTATCTCTTCCTTTGTAGCCTCACTCTTCATGATAATCATTTCTAACCCCCCGTGCCGGTAGTATTCTGCTGTTACTACGGCTACACCCTTTTATTTACTGATATTTATTACCCCCGGTAAAAAAAGAAGAACCCTCTGCTTGAGAGGGTTCTTAAAGTATTTCCGGGGTATGAGTTTAACGCGTTATGCGTTTATCATTACCAACACCTCCCAAGCGCGCCGAGCGCACCGGAAACCCGAAATACCAATAATATCCATTCAGGGAGATGTAAGTATCTGACATAGTCGGACTCTATCACACGGTGACCCGGATTGTCAATATGGAGGCGGGACCATTCAGAAAACCAGGCGGCATAGCTATTCAGACCTGCTGAATAAAATTATCATGCAGATGTATTTAACGCAGTACCGGCTGAAGTTGCCTGTGCCCAATTGCACTGCCAGCCTGCGACTGCTATAATAATTTGTTAAGCTTTTCGCCTCCGACCCAGGCGGAAGGTCTTATTTTCTGCACGGAGTAAACTGACGAATGGTACCCGAAGAGGAAACGATAGCAGGAGTTGAGCAGTCGCTGGACATGATGCGGCATTCTGCCGCTCACGTGATGGCGGAAGCTGTTCAGACCATGTTCCCCGATGCAAAGTTCGGTATCGGACCGACAATCGAGGCCGGGTTCTACTACGATTTCGACCTGCCGCGTACCCTCACTCCCGAAGACCTGCCGGTCATCGAAGCAAAGATGAAGGAAATCGTCGCTGCCGATGAAGCCTTTGAGAGAGAAGACGTTACGAAAGATGAAGCACGAAGGCTTTTTACCGGACAGCTATACAAGCTCGAACTGATTGACGAGTTACCGGAAGAAAAAGTCACCGTATACAGGCAGGGTTCCTTTACAGACATGTGCCGCGGCCCTCACGTTGCTTCCAGCGGGAAGATTGGTGCTTTCAAACTGACAGGTATTGCCGGTGCCTACTGGCGGGGCAGCGAGAGAAACCCGATGCTGCAGAGGATATACGGCGTTGCCTTTGCTAACGAAAAGGCGCTGAGGGTCCACCTGAAACACATGGAGGATCTGGAGGCGCGTGACCACCGTCGGCTGAACCGCCAGCTCAATCTTTACGTTACATCCGAGGAAATAGGTGGCGGGCTTATCATCTATGGACCCAGGGCAGGCAGAATCCGTACAGTTATAGAGGACTTCTGGCGAAACGAACACTACGCCAACGGTTATGAACTGCTCTATACGCCGCACATCGGGCGGAGCAAGCTCTGGGAGACCAGCGGCCACCTGGACTTCTACCAGGAAAACATGTATTCGCCGATGGATATCGATGGCCAGGAGTACTACCTCAAGCCGATGAACTGCCCGTTTCATATCCTTGCTTATAAGTCGGAGGTACGCTCTTACCGGGACCTGCCGCTGCGCTGGGCGGAGCTTGGCACTGTGTACCGTTATGAGCGGAGCGGGGTACTGCTCGGATTGTTGCGGGTGCGGGGTTTCACCCAGGACGATGCCCACATTATCTGTACACCGGAACAGATTGATGATGAGATTACCGAAGTACTGCGGTTTTCGCTTCACATGTGGAAGGCGTTCGGCTTCGATGACTACAAGATATACCTGTCCACACGACCTGAGAAGGCAATAGGGACGGAAGAACAGTGGCAGCAGGCATCGGATGCCCTTACCAGTGTTATCGAGGGCATGGGACTTCCCTATGAAGTAGATAAGGGCGGCGGTGCGTTCTACGGCCCCAAGATTGATATCAAGATAAATGATGCCCTTGGCCGTGAGTGGCAGATGACGACTATTCAGTTTGATTTCAATCTGCCGGAACGCTTTGACATGGTATATACGGGAGCGGACGGGCAGGAGCACCGGCCTTACATGGTGCATAGAGCACTGCTCGGCGCCTGGGAACGGTTCTTCGGACTTCTCATCGAGCACTATGCCGGTGCCTTTCCGGTGTGGATAGCCCCGGTGCAGGCGACCATAATCCCGGTAGCAGACCGGCACCTGGACTACGCCCGAAAAATTGAATCTGAACTCCGTAAAGCGGGTATCAGGGTCGAAGTTGATGCGAGGTCTGAGAGAATGAACCTCAAGATACGGCACGCACAGCTTAACAAGGTGCCCTGTATGCTCATTATAGGCGATAAAGAGACGGAAAGCTCGACTATCTCGATTCGCCTGCGGACCGGCGAACARCTGCAGGGTCAATCACTTGAGGATTTYAAAAATARCCTGAAAAAAGTAATTGCAGACCGTGAGAAAGAYTATAGTTTGCTTGAAACATAAAGTACAGTGTATTATAGAAGGGTACTTTAAYTAAATCCAATTAAGAGAGGTAAGCTAAGACATAGTCAAGAAATTACGAATTAATGAACAGATCCGGGTGAGTGAGGTTCGCCTTGTCGGGGAGAAGGGTGAACAGTTGGGTATTATGCCCCTGGCACAGGCGAGAGAAAATGCGCGAAAGCAAAGCTTGGACCTGGTAGAAGTAGCGCCTACAGCAACTCCGCCGGTCTGCCGTCTTCTTGATTACGGCAAGTTCAAGTATGAACAGGCCAAGCGTGAACGTGGTGACAGACGGAGCCAGAAGATTTCACTCCTCAGGGAAGTGCGGCTACGACCAAAAATTGGCGACCATGATTTTAATGCCAAGGCCAGGACAGCACGTAAACTCTTGACTGAAGGTGATAAGCTCAAAGTAACGATAATGTTTCGGGGCCGGGAGGTCACCCATCCGGAACTTGGCTGGAAGTTGCTGCAACGTATGGCCAAGGGACTGGAAGACGTATCTGTACTGGAAAGACAGCCGTCGATGGAAGGGAGAAGGATGAATATCATCCTTACACCTACTGCCCAGAAGAGTAAGCCAAAGGAACCGCAGTATGCCAAAACTGAAAACACATAAGGGTGCCAAGAGCCGCTTTCATTTTACGGGGACCGGAAAACTGATGCGGACAAAGGGTGGGAAGACCCATTTTCGACGGCGTAAGCCAGCACGTGTACGACGTCTGTATGATGAAACTATCCCGATGAGTGCCAGTGATGTACCCAGGATAAAGAAACTCTTGCCCTACGGGGTTAAGTAGTCTCACCAGGGTACCGTCTATGGATAGATTCAGGTCCGGATTGAGATGAATCTGGTCGCACACTATTTATTACGCATACTACGCCATAGTGAAACAGGAGGGGCGTTTTGCCACGAGTAAAGAGAGGGGTTACATCGCATCATCGGCATAAGAAGTTGCTGTCCCTGACCAAGGGTCACCGGGGGAGCAAGCACTTACTGGTCCGCCGTGCCACTGAATCAATGCTCCATTCATTGAGCTATGCCTATGCCCACCGCCGTGAGCGAAAGGGCGATATGCGGCGTCTGTGGATATCTCGAGTTAATGCTGCCAGCAGAGCCGAGGGTATGTCCTATGGGCAGTTTATTTATGGCCTGAAAAAGTCTGGCGTTGAGATTAACCGCAAGATGCTGGCTGACATGGCTGTCCGGGAACCGGATGCGTTTGCCAACCTGGTGACAATTGCCAGACAGCATATCCAGGACTGAAGCAGGGCACAATAGAACCATGCGTAAACGGCTCTCCGGGCTGTTTTCACAAACATAAGGCACATAAGCCCTGTATTACAGCCACAACACGGCCGGTCTGCCGTAATTTGCAGGATTGCTGTTTGACCCTCTCACCAGCGGTATCATATAATCCGACCATATTGTGAGTAACAGATGCGCGAACAGCTAGAAGAACTGGCCACAAATGCCCGGCATGAGCTGGAAACCATAGACCAGGCTGCTGATCTTGAGTCGTGGCGCGTCCGTTATCTGGGCAGGAAAAGTGAACTGACCAACATTCTTCGCGGACTGGCCGGACTTCCCATAGAAGAACGAAAAGCTGTTGGCGCACGGGCTAACGAGATTAAGTCCGAACTTGCCGAACACCTTGAGCAAAAGACGGAAGCCCTGAAACAGGAAGCAGCCCGGGCATCCCTCAAGGTTGATAACGAAATACTGGCCCGTGGCGATATCACGCTGCCCGGTCGGCCTGTACCAATAGGCCGCCTTCACCCAATCACGCAAACCCTGAACGAAGTCTGTGATATCTTTACCGCCATGGGTTTTGATGTCGTTGAAGGGCCTGAAGTAGAGTGGGACTATTACAACTTTGAAGCGCTGAATATCCCCGAAGAACACCCGTCGCGTGACGATATGTCTACCTTTGGAGTTAATGCTCCACGGTCGCCTGAAGGCTGGAAAGCACTGTTGCGCACGCACACCACGTCAATCACCGCCCGCAATGTGGCGAAAATGAAGCCCCCGATACGGGTGATTGAAGTGGGCAAGGTCTACCGATACGAGGCTACCGACTCCACCCATCTGCCCATGTTCGTTAATTTTGACGGCCTGGCGGTTGATAAAGGTATCACTATGGCAGACCTGAAAGGCACACTGTACGAATTTTCCCTCCGCTACTTTGGTGAGGACCGGCGGGTACGGTTCAGGTGCGACTTTTTCCCCTTTGTTGAGCCGGGTGTTGAAATGGCTATCGAGTGCGTTATGTGTCACGGTACAGGTTGCCGGTATTGCCGCAATGAAGGCTGGCTTGAGATTCTCGGCGCCGGCATGACCCATCCGAGGGTACTGGAACGTGGTGGTATCGACCCGGACGAATACACCAGCTTTGCATTCGGTATAGGCATCGAGCGCCTCCCGATGCTGCGCTACGGGATTGATGATATCCGCCAGTTCTATAACAATGATTTCAGATTTCTAAGGCAGTTCCAGGGATGAAAATATCACTTAACTGGATAAAGCAGTACGTAGGCAGCAGCCTTTCACCGAAAGAGGTGGCTGACAAGCTGACAATGGCCGGCACTGAGGTCAAGGGCCTTGAAGTCATCGGTGAAAACTGGGACGGTATCGTTGTCGGACAGATAACGGCCGTTAATCCCCATCCCAATGCAGACCGGCTCACGCTGGTTACCATTAACCACGGTAGTGGTGAGGAAACGGTCGTGTGCGGAGCGCCGAATGTAGCGGCTGGAGCAAAGATTGCTTTTGCACCTGTCGGCTCAATGCTTATCAACCCGCATGACGGCGAACTGACAAAACTGAAGTCGGCGAAAATCCGCGGTGTGGCTTCCAGCGGAATGGCATGCTCCGAAAAGGAACTGGGTATCTCGGATGACCATGAGGGTATCCTCATTATGCCGGAAGATACGGAGATTGGCAGGCCACTGGCCGACTATCTCGGCGATGTTATTTTCAATATGGACGTTACTCCCAATCGGCCTGACTGCCTGTCCATTATCGGCATTGCGCGGGAGGTTGCCGCCCTTACCGGGCAGAGCGTACGCCTGCCTGATGCTGCCTATAATGAAATGGACCCTCCAATTGAAAGCAAGATATCCGTAGAGATAAAAGACCCCGACCTGTGTCCGAGGTACTGCGCCAGCCTGATTACGGGCGTAAAAACAGCAGAATCACCGCAGTGGATACAGGAGAGGCTCATCTCTTACGGAATGCGGCCGATAAACAACATCGTTGATATTACCAACTTTGTCATGCTGGAGTACGGCCAGCCGTTACATGCCTTCGATTACGAAGAAATAACCGGCGGAAAGATAATTGTCCGCCGCGCCGGTGCTGGAGAAGGTATTATCAGCCTGGATGGGATTGAACGGAAACTTTCCGGTGATATGCTGGTGATTGCGGATACGGAAAGGGCGGTAGCTGTTGCCGGCGTGATGGGTGGCGCTAACAGTGAGGTAAGTGATTTCACCGGCTCAATACTCCTCGAAGCAGCCAGCTTCAATCCGCGCAGCATTCACTATACCGGACGAACACTGGGCATGCCCAGTGAAGCCTGTATGCGTTTTGAGCGTGGTATCAGTCCTGAACTCACCATGCCCGCACTGCGGAGAGCAACGCAGCTTATTGCCGAACTGGGCGGGGGACAGGCTTTGAGCGGAATCATTGACGTTTATCCCGGTAAAGTGGAACCGGAGCCCGTAACCGTTTCTACCGGTGATGTGAAGCGGGTCCTCGGGGTTGAGTTCAGCAGGGAGCAGATTGAAACGACCCTGACCTCGCTCGGATTCGATGTCCGGTCCGGAGCATCGGAATCGGAGGTTGTTGCCGTTGCCCCTTACTGGCGCAGTGATATCAGGCTGACAGTTGACCTGATTGAAGAGGTAGCCCGGATTATCGGTTACGATGAGATACCCACCACCATGATACGGGAACCGATTCCGCACCATAATCCGGAACCTATCATAACCTTGCGGCGTAAGCTCGGACGGTACCTTGCCGGGTACGGTTTCCAGGAGATAGTCTCTTATTCATGGGCCGGCAGGGAGTCGCTGGGTAAACTCCGGCCGCAGTCAGAACTGCAGGAATCGGCCCTGCTCCGGTTGAGCAACCCGATGACGGTCGACCAGGCGTTTCTGCGTCCCAACCTTCGAGTCAGTGTACTGGGTACTTTGCTGGTAAACCAGGCACAGTTTGAGAGCGGTATCAGGGTCTTCGAGATGGGAAAGGTATTCATACCGCGTCCTGATGGCCTGCCTGATGAACCCGAAATCTTGTGCGGTGCACTCGGCGGACCCCGCCATGCTTCTTCCTGGTTTGGTGATGCCGGAGTGGTGGACTTCTTTGATGCCAAGGGAATCATGGAAGGTCTGCTGGCACAACTGGGCATAACGGCAAGCTTCGAGGCTGGCAGTGATGAGAGTCTTCACCCGGTTGCGCAGGCGGATATTGTAGTTGACGGTACTGCGGTGGGTGTTGTCGGGCAGCTTCATCCTGCCGTACAGGAATCTTATGAAATCCCTGAGCCGGTGTACCTGTTCGAACTTAATCTGCCGTCTCTTGTGTCTTCCGCACTTACTCAAAGAATGTCCGAGCCGATTTCGCGCTTTCCCGCCGTGGTGCGTGACATGGCACTGGTGGTCGATGCCGCTACTCCCCACCAGAAGATAGTTGACATCATTGGTGGTTTCCCCCTGGTAGCTAACGTAACCATGTTCGATGTCTACTACGGTGAACAAGTACCGCCGGGTAAGAAATCTCTGGCCTATCGCATCAGCTACCAGTCGCCGGAACATACTCTTACTGACAGCGAAGTCGGTAAAGTCCAGCAAAAAATACTCGGCAGACTTTCTCATGAGCTGGGAGCCGTTCTGCGCGGCTAGCCATTAACCATCCTTCTGAAATATCTTTGATACTCCCTGAAGCATACCTTGACAATCCCGTACTTACTGCGTATAATCAGAATATACTGAAAAATCAGAATATACTGATTATACGGGAGGTTGAGGGGATGGATAAGCCGGAGATGCAGGGATGTTCCTGCGAAGGTGACGCGGAAGCGTGCTGCCGTGTCGAGGCACTGGTGAGTGTTGACGAAAGAGGGCAAATGGTGCTTCCCAAAGACCTCAGAGAGAAGGCGGGTATTCATCCCGGACATAAGCTGGCCGTCACCGCATGGGAGAGAGACGGTACTATCTGCTGGATTACACTTACAAAAGTGGAAGCTCTGACCGAGATGGTCAAGGCTGCTATCAGCCCGGTTATGAGAAATATACTGTAGAAAAAGTAACCAGGAGCAGATACAAATGGAACACGCAATGAATGATGATGAAATCAGGCAAATGGTACGGGAAAGGTACGCCCAGGTGGCAAGAGCGCTTGGGGCCAGTGTCATGAATGCACCAAGCTGCTGCGGGCCGCGGGAAGCCAATAGTTGCTGTGCTGCAGAGGATTCTGCCGGCATTGAGAGTTGCTGCAACCCACAGGAAAGTGTAAATTCTGAAAGTTGCTGCGGACCGCAGGCGGCCGGTAGCGGCTGTTCTCCTATTAATACCGTCAGCCAGGCAGTTGGTTACTCTGTTGAAGAACTGGGGTCTATTCCTGCTGGCGCCAATATGGGACTTGGCTGTGGCAACCCGACAGCACATGCATCCCTGAAGGAAGGTGAGGTGGTTGTAGACCTGGGTGCCGGTGGCGGTATAGACTGTTTCCTTGCTGCTAACGCGGTCGGTAAGAACGGTAGCGTTATCGGTGTGGACATGACGCCCGATATGGTCTCTTCAGCCAGGGCTAATGCCCTCAGGGGTGGATATAACAACGTCGACTTCCGGCTGGGAGAAATCGAGCATCTCCCTGTAGCTGACAACTCGGTTGACGCCATCATCTCGAACTGTGTTATCAATCTGTCTCCCGACAAAGGCCAGGTCTTTGGAGAAGCCTACCGGGTATTGAAACCGGGCGGCAGAGTGATGGTCTCGGATATTGTTATTAATAAAGAACTGCCGGAATCCATAAAGAATTCCATGGAAGCCTATGCCGCGTGTATCGCCGGAGCATCCCGTAAACAGGACTATCTGGAAACGATTACGCGTGCCGGTTTTGGAGATATTGAGATTGTCTCTGAATCGACCATAAACCTGGGTGACCTGGAAGGTGCAGTTTCCAGTATAAATGTAAGTGCTGTCAAGTCCTGCTGAGGGATGTGGTAGGTGCATATTTTAACTTAATCAGATAGGATGTGGAACAGGACTTGACGGGTAACAGGGAGCCGGGGCCTTTCACGGGGAACCGGCTCTCTTATATTACCAATTCACTGTTCAGGGATTATTACGCAGGTCCACGGGGTGGAACCGGCCAGCCTTGAGCTCCGTAATCAGTGCCTCGACACCGGCGATGTCCCGCTCGAAGACTGTTGCCCCGGACGGAAGGTCCGATATCTGGTGGGCGTCACTGCCGCCGGTGGCTTTCAGTCCCAGTCGCTGGCAGAGCTCGCGTGAGAAGCGACTCTGCTTTTCCGAAGCGCGGCCATTATGTGTTTCGATAATATCAACATGTTCAAAGACCGGCTTCTGACTGTATCTTGCCACGGAGGTCTCGACATCCTCGCCGTAATACATGTTTCGTCGATAGGGGTGGGCGAGGACCATGACACCGCCGACATCATCAATGACCTGTTTCAGAAATCCGGTACGGTGCATCCCGAAAATATACTTGTCAAGTCCGAAAACCAGGAAGTGGCCTTCGTCAGTGTTCATTTCGACACCGGGTAATAAGAGGAAATCATGCTCCCGGCAAAGCTCTTCAATGGTTTCCGGCTTCCAGAACCATTCGTGGTCGGTGATACAGACTCCGTCCAGTCCACTCTTCCGCGCTTTTTCCACCAACTGGGCGATACTTATGAAACTATCATCAGACCCGACCCTGGTGTGGGTATGAAGGTCAATAATCAACTGGTCCTGCTTCCTTCGGCGATAAGTTCTTTCAGCCTTGCGGTTACGTCTTCCAGGGGTACGAGTTCAGCCTCTTTTGCCGTGCGGAGCTTTATCTCGGCGCTGTCTTTTTCCAGGCTCCGGGGACTGACGGTGACACGAAGGGGAAATCCCTGGAGGTCGGCGTCGTTGAATTTCACGCCGGGTGATTCCTTGCGGTCATCGAGGAGGACTTCTATACCTTCGGCTTCAAGCTCGGCATGAATTTTATCGGCAATCTCGGAGACCGGGGTATTATCTCGGTACAGGGGGCAGATATAGACCTGGTAAGGGGCAATCGGTACCGGCCAGATAATACCCTTGTCGTCATGGTTTTGCTCGATAGCGGCTGCCAGCAGCCTGCCAATACCGATGCCGTAGCATCCCATGACTGCCGGGTGTGATACACCGTTTGCATCAGCATAAAAGGCACCCATTTTTTCACTGTGTGCAGTGCCCAGCTTGAAGATATGACCGACTTCTATGCCACGTTTCGATTCCAGTTTGTGATTACACCTCGGGCATGCGTCACCGGCACGCGCCAGGGTAATATCCGCCACGGCGTCCGCACTGAAATCACGTTCATAGTTTACGTTTTTAAGATGGGTATCAGGTTTGTTGGCACCACCGACCAGGTTGGATGCCGCCGGAACCGAGTCATCGGCCACAATCCGAATACCCTTAATGCCTACCGGTGAGGCTGAACCGGGTACAATACCGGTTTCGATGACCTCTTCTGCCGTAGCCATTCGCAGTTCATGGCAGTGCAGTGTATTCTGGAGCTTGACTTCATTGACTTCGAGGTCGCCCTTGATTACGACAAAGACAAACTCGCCATCGGCAATATAGAATACCGCCTTGAGAGTCTGGTCCTGCAGTACTCCAAGAAACGTGGATACCTCTTCGATGCTGGTCATGCCCGGCGTGGCTACTTCTTCCAGAGGTTGTGGTTTACCACCTTCCCCGGCACCTTTCGTTATCTCCGCTTTCTCGGCGTTGGCTGCGTACCGGCAGTCACGGCAGTAAAGAATTTCATCTTCACCGGAATCAGCGGCCAGGATAAACTCGTGGGAGTCCTTACCACCGATAGCACCGCTATCGGCTTCAACAATCATGGTAGGCAGACCGCAGCGGTTGAAAATATTTCTATAGGCCTGGAGCATTTTCTGGTAGCTTATATCCAGCCCTTCTTCGTCAGTATCAAAACTGTACAGGTCCTTCATCGTGAACTCACGGACCCGTATCAGGCCACCCCTGGGCCGGGGCTCGTCACGGAACTTGGTCTGAATCTGGTAGAGGAGCAATGGAAGGTCACGGTAACTCTGGAGATACTGACCTACTGTCCGGGTGATAACCTCCTCGTGGGTCGGGCCCAGGGCCAGTGACCGTTCCCGGCGGTCGTACAAAGTAAAGAGCGACTTTCCGAATGCTTTGTCACGACCTGATTCCTGCCATAACTCCAGGGGCTGGAGAACAGGTAACGTCAACTCCTGCCCGCCTGCCCTGTTCATCTCATCACGGATGATATCTGCAATTTTCTTGAGTGAGCGCCAGGCAAGAGGGAGATAGGAATAGACACCGGCGGCTACCTGGTTTATCATGCCGGCCCGGAGCAAGAGCTGGTGGCTGATTGTGTCTGCCTCTGCAGGTATTTCTCTTTGTGTCTTACCGAAGAGCTTTGATACGCGCATATTGTTGTCAGGATATTGTTATTCAGAACCTATCATATTAAACCATACCGGGCTGCTTTATGCCAGTTGCAGGGGTAGAGGAGCAGGATGCATGTACAATCAGGTCCATCACACGAACTTGACAAACCACGGTATGTAGATTAGCCTAGAAACTGCAAGACCTGATACTGTACCAGGTCCTGTTCCCTCACTCCGGGTAACTTCAGTCCCGGGAGGTAATTAAGATGGTTGTCACCCGCGCCTGTAGACCAGCCAGTTTCCGCGACCAGTACACCCTTTTACCCTGTTCACTATCTCCCTGTTTATGTGTGTAAATCATGTCTGCTCTTCCGGGTGACCGTATTAACAGAAACGAATCTTTACTGCAGCACCACGGGTATTGAGATGAGGACTATCTGTTTTGTTGGAACATACCCGCCTATGATGTGCGGAATAGCCGACTACACAAGCTTTCTGACCAGCGTAATGCCTTCGGACCAGTGGGGCGTACTTTCTTTTTGCATGGAAGAAAGTGAAGTACCGCTGACTGCCGGAAACAAGCCGGTGGACGGGCCGGTCTGGCACGGCATTCCGGGCATGCGGGAGTATTCGGCAGAGGTGATACTGGATGGCGTGAACAAGCTCGGGTTAGACAGGAGTGAAAGCGTCATCTGGTTCCAGCACGAATTCAACATCTGGCAGGACAGCGATGCCTTTGTGACCATGCTGGAGCGACTCGACATGCCCAGAATAGTCACATTCCATACCCTGCGTTTTCAGTCCGGTGAGACCCCGTTCGGCTTTACCAGGGAAGAATATGGACTGCTGCAAGATTTACTCCCGAACGTAGATGCTATCACGGTATTCAGTAACGGAGTCTGTTCGGCAGTCTATGAAGCATTCCCCGAGTACCAGGACAAGGTGTTTATTCTCAAGCACGGTGTACACTGGTACCCGGATGTATCTCGCTTAAGTCGCCAGGAAGCAAAGGAGGCATTCAACACCTTCCTGCTTGATGAATCGGATCTGGACACGGAGACCAAAGAGGTTTTGCACAAAGAACGTATATTTCTTGACCCGGATACCGTGGTTCTCGGTCAGACCGGCTTTCTGCACCCGATAAAAGGCTCCGAGCAAATATACAAGACGGGAGACAGCCTGCAGAAACTTCTTCCTCAGCGGCGGATAGTAGCGATACGTGTTGGAAAACCACGTCTCCCGGAGCATGTACCCCACGTAAACAAAATAAAGAAACGGCAGAATAACAAAGACAGGTTCCTTTTTGAAATCTGGCTACCCGGTAACATGCTCCCCCTGGCACAACGGGCATTTGATGTAAACTACTACTGGCCGAAGGATTGCACGCAGAGTGGTATGCTGACACATGCATTTGGTGCCGGTGCAATAGTGGCAGGGCGCGAATTAGAGGGTGTCGGTGAGATGCTTCAGGAAGCAGGGGCACTTTATGATTCTGACCAGGCTCGCCTGACAGAGAAAATCAGGGACCTGGTACTTGACCCCGAACTGCAGGAAGAAGTGCAGCAACGGGCAGTGGACTATGCCGGGAAATTGTCCTGGGAAAACCAGGCAGGAAAGCATTACCGGTTAGCCGAACGTTTCCTGGCCACATCTCATGTCCGGGCGGATAAGTAATACATACCTTCGGTTTGGCAGCCCCTTTTTGAGTTACAGGTATTACGTTTATTGTGTTAACAGGTTTACTATTGACATAACTCCCCTTCTCTTCTACGATATGTGTCAACTATAACTTACTAAAAGAGTGGTGATGATGAGTACTACCAGGACACCCGGAGTTAAACGGTCAGCAATTTCAGGCGCAGACCTGAATGCTTCGGTAATCCGGGCAGAAACCGAGACCTCTCCGGAAGAGATTGAAGGTCTTTTCAGGGAAGTGTTACGCAGTCCCATGAGCCAGGTTGCCAAAATCGGTGAAGCGGACATTGTCGTCGGAATCCCGTTTATTAACGAAACAGACACTATCGGTACGGTGGTACGGGTAACAGCACAGGGATTACGGGAGTATTTCCCTTCAAAGAGGTGTGTCATTGTTACCGTAGGTGGCATGGCAGGCGGGGAAGCACTTGAAGTGGTACAGTCCGTTCCCAAAATGGATGGTATCAGGCGGATAGCTTTTTTACTGGACCACGAATCGATGAACGGCAAAGGGTGGGGTGTCTGGGCGTTAATGGAAATTGCCCGTGCCCTTGGTGCAAACCTTGCCATTGTCGAGGCCGACCTCAGGAGCAGACACCGGTATGATGATATCGAAGGACTTGTACCCGAGTGGATAAAGCTCCTCCTGGAACCTGTCGAAAGGGGGACTATGGACATGGTAGTCTCCCGGTTCAGGCGGCATTTCCTGGAGGCACCGATAGCCTCCCAGGTATTCTACCCGCTGCTCACGGCTGTCTATGGTTGCCCTATTCATGACCTGACCGGTGGACAATGGGGTATTTCGTACCGTCTTATCAGGAGCTTTCTGCAAAAATCTCCTGTTCCTCCAAGTAATGATGTTGGCGGCTACGGTATAGACAGCTGGCTGGCAACCAACGCCATAACCAGTAATGCCCGGATATGTGAAGCAAACCTGGGCATAAAGATACACAAGTCCTCCCTGGCAAAGTCAGAACTGGTCCTGACCCAGGCGGTGAGGGTGCTTTTTGACCGGGTGTTGGCAGACCGGGACTGGTGGGAAAGAACGGGGGCAATTGGCGAACCTCTGGTGCAGCCGCTGCCAGTCTTCGGTACACGGAAACCGCATCGACCCGATGAGGTAACGCTAAACCCGCGGCAACTTGTTAACAAGTTCAAGCAGGGGTTCTCCAGGTTCCAGTCACTTTACCAGTGGGTCATGCCAAATGAGAACTACCGTCAACTGGAGACTCTTGCGGATACCGAGGTTGAATCTTTCCATTTCTCTCACAGGCTCTGGGCGCAGGTGGTCTATCACCTGTGGCTGGCTTTAGCATTTACCGAAGATTTTGCTGAAGGAGACCTGATAAGCACCCTGGTAACAGCCTATTGCGGGCACCTGGCCAGTTTCACCGAAGAAACATTGGGAATGCAGGAAAAACTCAAATCCATTGATTCTGATGAAGCTGAGCGCCTGGTATCGCTGCATGCGGAGAGAGAAATAGAGTTAATGGTAGACGAGTTTGTCCGGCTCAAGCCGGACTTCATGGTTGCCTGGGAATCGCACCGGGAAGCGTTACGGCCGCCGGTACCCAATGTCACCTACCGGGAGTTTATACCGGGCGTACCCCTGGTTGTACCTTCGGAAATCACAGCCCACGATGGTAACACGATTGCTGCTAACGCAGTATACGAATCTGTCTTTCACAGGCGTAAAAAGCAGTTCGAGGAATTTGTGTATGACAGGCTGAATGTTCCCCGTGGAGCAGGTTCGGCGGAGATTACCGGTCGTATCAGGGCTTTCATGATACAGGCTGAACTGGAACTCAGCGAGACTGTTATGCCGGGAGACCTTGCCACCGTGGCCGGAGCCCGGGAAGCGGCAGACCTGGTATTCCGTTTCTTCCAGCGTGCGAAAGGCTATGCCCTGTCTCCCGAAATGGTTACCTGGCTACTGTGGCGCAGTCCTCCCACGGACCTTATCACAAAGCTTGGTTACGGGTATTTAAACAGATTATTAACAAAGTACGAACCAAATGACGTTCTTGCCCTGGCAAGCTGGACGGAAGAGTACGATTACAAGGAAAAGGTCCTGGCGCTGATAAAGGAGAGTATCCGTCCAGAGCATTTTGTTCCCTGTCTGCTGAAACCGCTTGTTGTGGATATTGATGAATTTCCTTCGCTGGCCGAGATGAAAGAATCTCCTTCATTGAGCAGGATTGCAGGCAGACTGGTGATAAGTAACCTTCACAAGGGGATGGGTGGTGAGTTCCCCCGCTTGCGCTATCTTACCACTATTGCCAAGAGCGTCATTGAATCGGAACGGTTCGGAGACGTGTGGCAGTGGTTTACCGAAGACAGAAGAGACTTCGGGGAGAAGGTGATAAATGCCCTGGAGGGACACTGGGGGAAAACACCCCTCTCTGCGCATAATATATTTGAGAATGGACACGAACGTGTATTCGTCAAGAGACTGCATGAAATGGCAGAGCAGATTATTCAGGATACACCTGAGGATAATGCTCGCATAACGCTGGCGGGGCATCTGGATGACATTGCCGATTCCTATCATTTATCCCAGACATTACCCGACGGCACCTTCATACCCTGCTCGGCGTGGACCTGGGCAAGTTACAGCTTCAAGGGAGGGACCGGTCTACCGACACCACTATCACTTCACGTAGAGCGTGACTGGTCTTCCCGGGAATTCATTACGGAGTACTACAAAGCGATTGGCGGGAACGAAGAGTCAATCGACAACAGGATACGGGAGCTAATGGCCGAAGGCAGGGAATCGGAGGACCTGACACCTATACTCCTCGGTGAGATTCATGAAGCCGGGACAGTGGTCAGACAAGTGATGCCTACCGAGGAACAACCCCCGGCAAAACCCATGCTTCGTTTTGATGGAAATCCGGTGCTTCGTCCTGTCAGTGAACACCCCTGGGAGTCCAAATACCTGCTTAATCCCGGTGCTGTCAGGTTAAATGGCAGGATCTACATGGTCTACCGGGCCTTTGGTGATGATGAAATATCCCGCCTGGGAATGGCTTCAAGTGATGACGGATTCAATTTTACGGAAAGGATTGAAGAGCCGATATTCGAGCCGAAGACTCCGAGCGAAGAAAAAGGTTGCGAGGACCCCAGGCTGACACTCATCGATGGCCGTGTTTACATGGTATATACTGCATACAGTGGTACGGTTGCACAGATTGCGGCGGCTTCTATCAGCACCGATGATTTCCTTAACCACCGCTGGCGGAGATGGCACAGGCACGGGCTTGTTTTTCCCGGCTTTACTGATAAAGACGGGGCGCTGTTTCCGGAGCGGTTTAAGGGCAAATATGCCATGCTCCACAGGGTGGACCCGCATATCTGGATAACGTTTTCACCTCACTTGCGCTGTCCCTGGCCACGGAAAGAACACTCGATACTGGCCGGTTCACGCGCTGGAATGGTGTGGGACGCACTCAAAATTGGCGGAGGCGCCCAGCCAATAAAAACCGAATACGGCTGGTTGTTGATTTTTCATGGTGTTGACCATGACCACATTTACAGACTGGGTGTCATGCTGGTAGACCTGGTGGACCCCACCATCCTTATCTATCGTTCCCCGAACTATATTCTTGAGCCTACCGAGAGGTTTGAGGTAGGCGAAAAAGATGAGTCCTGGGTACCAAACGTGGTATTTACCTGCGGGGCTGTGCCTTTGGAAGAAGGCAAGGACATACTTGGTGCCGGCGACGAGGTACTGGTCTACTATGGGGCTGCCGACTCCGTCATTGGTGTTGCTACCGCCAGGATAGAGGACCTCATCCCTGAAGAGTTACGCTAGCTGAAGGGCTCTCCGTCCTCTGCCGGAGGAAGTAGAACCCGACCAGTGCGGCGGCTGCCATGACTGCCCAGAGGACGAAGGGCAGACCTGGATTTGCACCGGCCAGGCTGTTTCCCAGGGGCGGTGACGCAAAGCCGATCAACCGGGAAAGGGTCAGGACAATTCCCATTGCCGTTCCGGCATAGGTTGCACCGATCCCTTTTATCTCCATAATCGTCGTCATCAGCACTGCCATGAAGCCGTCACGGGCAATACCGGCAATTATCACGGCCATCCAGACCATCCAGCCGCTCACAAACGAAAGAAGACCGACCCCAATTGCCGTCATCAGCGTAGCAGCGAAGAGGATAGTCTTCCGGGAACCCAGCCGGTCCGATAGCAGGGCCAGCGGGATAACACCCAGCGTACTTGTTGCATGGAAAGTAGCCAGGGCACCATCAGCCGAAGCCGGTGTCCAGCCGATGTCCCGCAGATAGAGCGGCAGATAACCGAGTATGCCCTGTACGCACCCTATCTGGCCAAGCAAAATAAAACCGAGTATCCAGACGGTCCGGTTTCGCACAACCTGTGATAGCGCCTGGCGAAAAGGGACTGTAATTTCGTAGCTGTAAGTAGTCTCCGATTGGTTGGGTTGACTCCTGGTGAGTGACCAGAGGATGCCGATGACAATGGAGATACCGCCGTACAGAAACAGTACATTCTGCCAGCCGTCCAGCGCAGGAGAGAGGACTGTTGCACTTATCAGCGAACCCACGGTGAAGCCTACTGCCATTCCCATTGAAACGACACCGTTGGCCAGCCCCAGTCGCTTGCCCGAGAACCAGATACCGCAGGTCTTGTGCACTACCGGGGGAATTGCTGCTGTTACCAGGCCAAAGAGGAACAGGGTTGCAGAAAGGGTAGTGAAGTTACCGGAAAATCCCCTCGATGCACCGGCCAGGCCGGCCAGCAGGCAGGTAACCACCAGGACGCGCCTGGTGCCAAATCGGTCACCGAGCAGTCCGCCGGCCAGTACGACGAACATGCCGGCCAGCGATACCATACCCCAGACAGTCCCAATCTGCACCAGGCTCAGGTTAAGGTCTCTGCCAATCTCCTCGAAGAGGACCGGCATGCACATGGTAGGTATCGCGACAACAAACGTAAACGTCGACGCCGAAAGGGCGAGGATAAACCAGCGGTAGCGGGACTTAGTACTGTTCATGTTTTGTATTATCGGTCCCGTCCCTTCCTTTTTCCCGGCTGGCTTGTCATATAAGGGATGGTTATTACGTCATTGCGAAGAGTGTAACGACGAAGCAATCATTATCCCCCCAGGAGATTGCTTCGCTCCGCTCGCAATGACAGGTAACGTATTCCCCCTTCTCTCCTTTTGGGGTGTCCAGAGGGGTGAAACC
>DUES01000162.1 GCA_011192055.1 Dehalococcoidia bacterium | reverse complement strand
CCAGAGCGAGGCCTATCCAGTACTTGCCGCGTCTCGTGCGGTGTTGAGATTCCTCCATAACTTGCTTGATTTCATGAATATCACGAAGGGCTTCTTCTTTTTCCATTTCACTCTCCTAAAGCGCTTTGTCATACAAAGTATATCATCTCAAGTGTCTATTGTCAACAGGGGTTAGGTTTGAAGTTAACAGCAGGAAACCTTATAGATATAATCTTGCTCTTGGGAAGCAGATGCTCTTTTTCAAACCAAAGATTGTTTTTGAGGGCTTTCTTAGCTTCAAATGATGGTGGACGGTGAGGGATTCGAACCCACGACCTCTCGGATGTGAACCGAACGCTCTAACCGACTGAGCTAACCGTCCGTAAACATTACCATTCTAGAACACGGGGATGTCTTTGTAAATCACTGCATTTCAAGTGATAGCGAAATTTCTACTAACGATAGTGCGTTGCTCTGGTTATTCTCCGCGGAAGACCGGTTCCCGCTTCTCCACGAATGCCCGGGCACCTTCTTTGTGGTCTTCTGTATGGTTCAGGAAATTAATAACGGGAGCTATATAGTCAAAGGTTTCTTCAAGGTCCATCTTCAACCCATCGTAGATAGCACGTTTCGTCCTCTGGATAGCAAGTGGTGGTCCTTTTGCCAGCTTCTCCGCCAGTTCCATAACAGCCAGTTCGAGTTCATCATGCGGAACAACCATTGTTACCAGCCCTATCCGTTCCGCTTCTTCAGCATGTACCATGTCACCGGTCCAGGCCATCAGGCAAGCCCTGTCAACTCCCACCAGCCTGGGCAAAAAGTACGTCCCCCCCGAGGCAGGCATCATTCCCCTTCGTACGAATACTTCGGCAAAACGTGCTTTATCTGAAGCTATACGTACATCACAGGCACAGGCTAAATCGAGTCCGCCACCTGCAGCTACGCCGTTAATCGCTCCGATAATCGGTTTGTTACATCTCTGCATGAGCAGGTGCAGGTTAGTCCGCTCAGACCTGCCCATATCGTACTTATGCTTTTCTTCAGGTATATTGAAACTCTGCGCCATGGCTTTTACGTCTGCACCTGCACAGAAAGCGCGACCAACAGCCGTAAGTATAATCACCCTTACATCATGGTCCTCGTCACTGTCCTTGAATGCACGGTACAGGCTATCCGACATTTCAGGGGTAAAAGCATTCATCTTGTCGGGTCGGTTCATGGTGATGGTAGCAATGTGGTTCTCTTTGGTATAAATAATATCGGGATACTCCATTAGCATCTCCCTTTTATCTCCGGTAGTCACCCGTTCTGCTGTCTTCAGGTCGGTATCCGGTCTCGCTGACACAGTTCACCGGGAAAAGCTATTTCAGATTTATAATCCCGGAGCGCTGTCCTTAGAGCATTGAGAGTCATTTCCGGCATACGTATGTACACCGGACGTCTCCCTATTTCCTCCAGGGCGTGAGCATCGGACCCCTGGACGCAGGCATAAGGTTTTGCGTATCCACGCATCTTCCCGGTATTCCATAAAACTTTATTCTGGGGTATTGTTATTTCCAGGGCAGCAAGGTATTCACTACTGTGTATTTCTCTTTTTACACGACGGGGCAGGTTCGATTCGAGGAAACCGCTTGGCCACCTTTCCACGTGAGCGGCAATTGCCAGCGCACCCCATTCTGCTATCTTCTTCAGAACTTCCACGGTATCGCCCTTAGCCTGTACAATTGCATCCCCTCTTCCGTCAGACTCCACCTCGAGGCAGTCCAGCAGACCCTCTATTTTATCAGAAGGCGTATCCGGAGAGAAAAGGGTAATGATATGACCTCCCACGGTTGATAACTCAATACCCGGAAATATGCAGAGTCCTCGTTTCAGGGCTGCCTGCCTTAATTCTTCTATTCCGGCGGCTGTATTATGGTCCGTAATCGCAATTGCATCCAGACCATCAGCTACGGCGGCTTCAACTATTTCATCGGCAGTGACAGCCATATCACTGTAGCAGGCCGATTTCGGGGTATGCACATGCAGGTCCAGTTTCTTATAAAGAAAGTCACTCTTGTCTGTTACCACGTTTTGCTGCCTGTTCAGTACCACTATCCGTATGCTTCGTTTTGCGTTGTACTAAGGTTAACAAGGCTGAGTTGTTTTTGTCAAAGGCACGGCACTGCTGCAATATCGCCAATATCAGGCAATTACCACACAGGTAAATTGACAAACTGCCTGGAATGATACTATTATTCTGAAAGTTACATCCCGCAGTACCGCGCTAATTGCAGACCTGTTTTATACCATATACATATACCCGCGAAGTAACAGTAGAGAATCCGGTTTTTCAACAATTACCTTGCGCTGAGTGAATATCAGTCTGTGACCCGGTTATACTATAAATGGGGAGACTGTAATTATGCCATACGATGAAATTATTTACTCCGTTGAAAACAGTAACATTGCTGTTATTACACTGAACCGACCCGAAGCGATGAATGCACTCACTCATAAGACACATGCCGAGTTGGGTCAGGCCATCGATGAAGCTAACCAGGATGACAGCATCAGGGTTATTATAATTACGGGAGCCGGTCGTGGTTTTTGCGCCGGAGATGATGTCAAGACTATTTTCCTCGGTTCTGGTGCTTCTCCCGAAGAAAGACAAAAAGCTTATCGTGAAGAACAATTGCGCTACCTCCAGGGACAGCCCATAACTGGTGGTTCGGAAGCACTTCTTACAATAAATAAACCATCGATTGCTGCTGTCAATGGTGCCGCCGTTGGCTATGGCTGTGATACCGCTCTCATGTGCGATATGCGGGTAGCATCGGAAAGTGCCAGGTTCGGTGAAATATTTCTGAGAGTTGGCCTTATTCCCGACGAAGCGCAGCTAATCTTGCCACGGCTGGTAGGGCTGGCCAAGGCATACGAGTTACTGCTCACTACGGATATAATAGATGCTGAAGAAGCACTGCGTATCGGAATGGTGAATAAGGTAGTTCCACACGAGGAACTGATGCCGGCAGCCCTGGAGCTGGCCGCGAAGATAGCCAGCAAACCGCCGTTATCGGTCAGGCTGACCAAGGAAGGTATCCGGCGTTCGGTCAATATACCGGTCGAGCAATGGAAAGAATGGTATTCCTTTGCACAAAGATACTGCTTCGGCACGGAAGACCACCAGGAAGGTGCCCGGGCTTTTGTTGAAAAGAGAGAGCCGGACTTCCAGGGTCGATAAACCGGTGTAAACAGAATGGCATACTGAAAAAACCATATTCCCGGACCATAAATATATTAATACATCACTGCTACCAAGAGGTGCACAAATGACAGTTTCTCGTAAGAATGTTACCCGGCGAATAGTACTTCATTTTCCACAAAGGCTTGTGGACCGGCCGATAGTTTACCGGCTGATAAAGGACTATGACCTTGAATTCAATATCCTGAAGGCTTCGGTGACACCGGAACAGGAAGGTCTGATGGTCATTGAGCTTAAAGGTAAGCAGGATAAATACGATGCCGGTATCAGGTACCTGGCCGATGCCGGAGTCCGTATGGAGTCACTGAGCCAGAACGTGACACGTAATGAGGAAAGGTGTACCCAGTGCGGCGTTTGTATAGGCATTTGCCCTKCTGSYGCATTCGAGCTTAACAYCAGGACGAGAACRGTYATCTTTCATGATAAWAARTGYATTGCCTGCGGTCTCTGTATAAAGACCTGTCCRCCGAGGGCTATGGAACTTCATTTCTAAAGAAACGATAGTACGGTATTATATAAATGCCTCATAATCCGTTTTCAGGGTGTTATAATAACCGTAATTTATAGYCCRGKCAGCACAGYCATGGAAGTGTGGAGAGAAAATGAGTGTRAATATTRATATYCCGTCATATCTTCAGKCCTATACTGGTAAYAAGGACRCTGTTACCGTATCCGGGGCTACGGTTGCAGAATGTCTTGGTCAGCTTGTGGAACARTTYCCTGAMCTTGACAAGATGCTTTTTATTAAGAAGGACCATTTATTYGACTATATTAGTATTTATGTCAAYAGTGAGGTTGCCTATGCGGACGAACTCTCCAAACCGGTCAGGGATGGRGATGAGATGCAGATACTGTATATACTCGGTGGAGGATAACAATACACCACAGGACCTCTAATCTATATACACATGAAGCAGACCACAATTATCTGCCTTTCAATCGTCCGGTTGACATGCGTGTATCCCACGGTTAACATGTAAGACAGTTATTAAGGAAGGACACGTGTAGATGTTTAAAACCAGAATTACGGAATTACTCGGAATTGAATACCCTATTATTGCCGGACCGATGGCTTATCTATCCAGCCCGGAGCTTGTTTCGGCTGTCTCGAATGCCGGTGGGATGGGTATCATAGCTTCTCTCTCTTATACCGAGTTAGACCACTTTCGAGAAGCAATCAGGAAAACCAGGAGCCTGACGGATAAGCCTTTCGCTGTGAATGTTACACTCCTGCCAACTGCCCGTCCGGTCAACTACGCAGACTATTTCCAGACGATACTTGATGAAGGCGTAAACATAGTAGAAACATCGGGGCGCAGTCCTGAACCTTATATCAAGCTCCTGAAAAATGCCGGTGCGACTGTATTGCACCGGGCGACACGGACAAGAGATATCAAGACAGCGGAACGGGTAGGAGCTGATGCGGTTACCATCCTTGGTACCGAAGCTGCAGGCCACCCCGGACAGGAAGAAGTGACTTCCATGGTCAGGATACCGATAGCCGTTGACGCAGTGAAGATACCCGTTATTGCCGCCGGTGGTTTCGCCGATGCCCGTGGCTTTATTGCCGCACTTGCCCTTGGCGCCGAAGCTGTTCTGATGGGTACACGCTTCATGGCCAGTAAAGAGTGTAACACACATTCAAACGTCAAGGAATGGATGCTTGGACTTGGTGAAGCGGATACAATTCTCATCCAGAAATCAATCAAGAATGCATCCCGGGTAGTAAAGACCGCGCACACCGAAAAGATACTCGATATGGAGAACCGGGGAGCTACCCTGGAAGAACTGCTGCCAATGATTAGTGGCCAGCGGGGTATAAACGCCTACGCTACCGGCGAGACGGAAAGTGCATCAATAGCCGTGGGTCAGATTGTCGGTCTGATACGTGATGTCCCTACTGTCAAAGAAATCATTGATAGTATTATCAGTGAAGCCGGAAATATCATGAAGCGTCTTAATGGTTTCGGAGTCTCCGGCTAGAATAGACCATTCAATTTCAGGAGGTGGAGTATAGCCCGTATAATGTATCGGTATGGTATACAGTGGAACGGATAAATAAAACCGACCAAAAGGAGATAGCAGAATGAAAACAGGCATGACCGAAGTATTCGGAATAAAATACCCCATAATGCTGGCCGGAATGAACTGGCTGACCACGCCCAAACTGGTTGCAGCCGTTTCCAATGCAGGTGGCCTTGGTGTTATGGCCGGGCAGCAGTTTAATCCTGACCAGCTCAGGCAGGAAATCAGGAATATCCGGGAACAGACAGATAAACCATTTGGTATCAACCTGACCCTTGGAGCAGGCGCCGCCGAAAGGATTCCCGTAATTCTCGAGGAAAAAATACCTGTACTGAACTATGCCCTGGGAAGACCGGCTGAGATTGCTCCGCTGATTGAGGCGGTACATGCTTACGGCGGTAAAGTAATCGGTACAATAGCCATGCTCAGGCATGCTCTTCGCTCCGAGCAGCTTGGCGCTGACGCACTGATTATCACCGGATATGAGGCTGCATCGCATTCAGGTAATGTTGGCGCACTGGTACTGGTACCAACAATATCCGAAGCTGTCAAAGTTCCCTGTATCGGTGCAGGCGGATATGCCGACGGACGTGGTCTGGCAGCAGCCCTGGCTCTCGGTGCTTCCGGTATTTCCATGGGTAGCCGGCTCGCAGCTACAGAGGAGGCTGAAGTCCTTGATTCCGTCAAGCAGACCTGGGTTAATTCTACTGAGGAAGACACCATAATTGACCCCGCTTTTGATGGGATTAACTGCCGTGTGCTCAAGAATGCGGCTGCTGAGAAACTGCTGGAAAAGAAATCCTTCCCGCTTTTTGATGCTGTTTCCGCCGGCCTGCACATGAAGAAAATTATGAACCTGTCAATGACGGAAGTGCTTAAATATGCCAACAGCATGCGCAAGCAGCAGAGCGGTATCGGCGGCGGTCAGAGAGGTCTGGGATCAGCGATGCGCTTTGCGGTGGGCAGTCGGTTATTCACCCAGTCAATTGTCGATGGGGACGTCACAAACGGTATCCTTATGATGGGGCAGACCGCCGGTAGAATAAAAGACATTCCTTCCGTTGCCACTGTCATTGAACGGACTGTAAAAGAAGCTGAAGAAATAATGCAGACAATGACTAAACAGTTTTCCTCCTGAAACTTAGAAAACAGTCAACCGTTTGATCATTAGTAGATAAGTGGGTACTGCCGTTACCGGGACCAGGTAGTACCCACTGTTTTATAGAAAGGGGCAAGTACAGTGTTCAAAACCAGACTTACCGAGATGATGGGCACCAGATATCCCATAATCCAGGGTGCACTGGGAGGAGGACTTTCACGCGCCGAACTCGTTGCATCTGTTTCCAATGCAGGTGGGCTGGGTATGATAACCTCGTTAAATCATGCTACGGCTGATGAATTGCGTAATGAAATTAGGAAAACACAGAGCCTGACGGATAAACCCTTCGGTGTAAACGTTACGCTGTTACCGACAATGCGACCCGTAAACTACGAGGAGTATTTTTCCACGGCTCTCGAAGAAGGTGTGCGTATCATCGAAACATCCGGACGCAGTCCGGAACCGTATATGAAGTTGCTCAAGGATGGCGGCGCAGTCGTCATGCATAAGATTGGCGGAACAAAGCATGCCCGGGCAGCAGAGCGTGTCGGAGTAGATGCAGTCAGCGTGGTCAGTTTCGAGTCGGCAGGCCATCCCCTGCCCGATGATGTAGCTTCGTCCGTTCTTATTCCGGCATGCGTCGATGCTGTGAATATTCCGGTTGTTGCCGCCGGTGGTATTGCAGATGCCCGTGGATTTGTTTCAGCCCTTTCTCTCGGTGCCGAGGGCGTACTGATGGGTACCCGTTTCACCATCAGCAAGGAATGTATGCTGCATGAGAAGGCAAAACAATGGCTGTTGGAGCTTGGTGAAGCCGACACCATGCTGGTACATAAAGCCATAAAGAATACCGAAAGAGTTGTAAGGACCGAATTTGCCCAGCAGGTACTCCAGTTGGAAGAAAGCGGTGCTCCACTGGAAGAGATTCTTGCCATGATAAGCGGCGACAGGGTGAGGGATGCTTATAACAGCGGCGAAATAAGTAATGCCCTCTTCACAGTAGGCCAGGTGGTTGGTCTGTGCCGGGATATACCAAGTGTCAAAGACATAATCGACGGTATTATCAGTGAAGCCGGGACTATTATCAAGCGACTTCAGGGAATGGACGCCGGAAGTTAGTTGTTTTGCTGCTGTCCTGCATTTTTTGCACGCAGCCACTTCTGCTTCTGCTCAAGTCGGGTCTGCTCATTGGTAGGACGGTAGCGGGCAAGAAAATCCGTGCGGAAAGACTCGAACGTACCGTTTAGAATTGACTCCCGCATTCTGCGGACAAGGTTGGCAATGAAGGTAAGGTTGTGTACTGTAGCCAGCCTGTAGGCAAGCAATTCCCGGCTCTTGAACAGGTGGTGGAGATAGGCGGCCGGGAACGTGCGGCAGGTATAGCAGTTGCATCCGGTATCAACAGGTTCCGCCATTTGACTGTACACGGCATTGCGGATGTTTACCCGTCCGGATGATGTGAAAAGAGCACCATTACGTGCGACGCGTGTCGGCAGGGCGCTGTCGAATATGTCTATCCCGCGGGCTGTTCCTTCGACTATGTCTTCCGGTGAGCCGACACCCATCAGGTAACGGGGCTTGTTTTCAGGAAGCAGGGCTGCCGTTTGTTCGGTGATATCCAGCGTTACCTGTTTCGGTTCACCGATACAAAGTCCACCGATAGCATAACCCGGGAAGTCCAGTGATACCAGGTAATCCGCTGATTCCTGTCTTAGCTCAGGATAAATGCCACCCTGGACAATTGCGTAGAGGGCCTGGTCTTTGCGGCTGTGTGCTTTCAGACATCGCTCTGCCCACATGTGCGTACGCTGCATGGCATCCCGTACTTTTCTGATACCGGCATCAACTGCCGGGCACTCATCCAGGACCATGGCAATATCGGAACCAAGCGCTTCCTGGTACCCCACCACAAGCTCCGGACTGAGGAAATGCTTGCTGCCGTCAATGTGTGAGTGAAAGAGCACACCTTCATCGTTTACTTTCCTCAAACCCGAAAGGCTGAAAACCTGGTATCCTCCACTGTCCGTCAGGATTGCACCGTCCCAGCCCATGAACTTATGTAAACCACCAAGTTTTTCTATTGTCGATATACCCGGCCGAAGGTAGAGGTGGTAGGTATTGGACAGCAGCATCTTCATGCCGATATCTTTAATCTCTTCCGGGATAAGTGTCTTCACTGTAGCCTGGCTGCCTACCGGCAGCAGTACCGGCGTGGGAACAGTCCCATGAGGTGTTACCAGTTCGCCCGCGCGTGCCCGGTATCCGAAACCATGTTTTACCAGGTTATACGTAGTATTTTCAGACATTATCTCTCACCGGTAATGTACTCTCTCGGGCAGAGAGGCTAAGATTCTTTTAGTACAGGTCCACCAGCCGGTGCCCCAGTATTTTACGGACAACTGCCAGGCAGACAACGCAGACAATCATAAAAATAATTGCCTGGTTCGACCATACATGCGCGACAATACCCAGGGCAGTGCCGGCTGCCGGTGGGTGTTCGGTATTCGTTATGGTCATGAAAAAAATAGAAAGACCGATCGCCAGTGCTCCGACCAGCCATGTCACATACTCCCACCGTTCAACTGCTCCTTCGAGAAAACCGGTTAGAAGTACAAAGTAACAGAAAGCACCGGCGGCAATTCCCACAATATGTCCACCAATGAGCTTGCGTGGTTCGGCGGTTCGGGAATGCGGTATGGCAAAGACAATAAATGTGCTGGAACCGAGTGCCGCTACTATGGCTGCATGGGTCAGTATTTCTACAAAATATAAAATTATGGCACTAATAATGAAAGCAGCGAGACTTTGCAGTATAAATGGTTTAGGATTACGCAGAAACTGCCGGTCAAGTAAACCATCTAATTTCAGTTGATGATTCAAAATCAGCGTCCTTCTTCCAGGTAACTCTGCAGTATCACTGCGGCTGCTGCAGCATCATAACGTACCTTGTTGCGGGTTTTTTTTCTGCTGCCCTGCATCAGGCGTTTTGCAGTTACCGATGTCAGGCGCTCATCCCTGAACTCCACCGGTATATCGACATAGTGGAGGAGTTGCTTAACAAAGCCCTGCACCTTGAGAGCTTGCCCTCGGATTTCCCCGTCCATCGAACGGGGCAGACCCACAATGATTATGCCGACTTCTTTGTGGCTGACAATGTGCGCAATTGCCTCGAGGTCTTTCTCCGGGGACTCGCACTCGATAATGGTGAACGGAGTGGCCAGTATGCCGGATGGGTCACTGAGGGCAACCCCTATCCTTTTGTCTCCTATATCAAGCCCCATGCTGCGCGTCGTATTTATCCTCCGGACTGTTCTACCAGTTTTTTAACCAGACGAAGAGCCTCACCAAGCTTGCGGCTGTCCTTGCCGCCTGCCTGTGCCATTGTTGGTGAGCCGCCGCCTCCGCCACCTGTTACCTTGGCAACCTGCTTAACGATATTTCCTGCACTGTAACCTTTTTCCACCAGGTCAGGCGTTACGGCAGCCAGAAAAGCCGGTCTGTCACCGTGTACCGTCCCCAGTACTACGACAGCACTTTTCAGACGGTCCCTGAGAAAGTCACTCATTTCCCTGAGGACCTGCTGCGGAAATGGACGTACCTCGGCTGCCAGCATGGTTACACCGTTAATGTTCTCAGCATGTGTCAGTAATTCCTCGGCCACCATACGGGACATTTCCCTTTCCAGGGCCAGGCTTCGTTTTTGTTCACTGTCGAGTTCGGCAACCAGTTCGGCTACCTTTTCTTCAGCGTCATCAGGTGATGCCGCCACAGACCGCGATATTACGTCCAGTCCGGATAAGCGCCGTTCAATCAATTGTTCAGCCACTCTGCCTGTAGCAGCCTCAATTCTCCGCAGCCCGGAACCGATACTGCCCTCACTCGTAATCAGGAACGTACCTATCTGGCCTGTTGCAGAAACGTGCGTACCACCGCATAACTCGGTACTGACGGCAGGTTCACCGCTTTTCACTACACGAACGGTATCTCCGTATTTCTCATCAAAGAGCGCTATTGCACCCTGCCGGATTGCTTCCTTGTAGGACATTTCTTCTGAAGTTACGGGCAGGTTCCGGCGTATCCGCTCATTAACAATCGACTGCACCCTTCGTAATTCCTCGGGCAGCACTGTTGTAAGGTATGAAAAGTCAAACCTCAGGCGGTCCGGCCCCACCAGCGAACCACGCTGCTGTACCTCGTCACCCAGTACCTCACGCAGCGCCGCTTGCAGAAGGTGAGTGGCAGTATGATTCCGTGCGATGTCCAGTCGGCGTTCTTCATCTACACTCGCTTCTACCTCATTACCCGTATCGAGAGTTCCTTCAGCTACGTAACCGTTGTGAATAATTATGTCCGGCGTAATACGGACCGTATCAGTTACCTTGAAGCGTGTCGAATCATCACGTATTTCACCGGAATCCCCTACCTGGCCGCCCATTTCCCCGTAAAAGGGAGTAGATTCCAGTATTACGCTTCCTTTATCGCCCTCTGAAAGTGTTTCGACGGAAGTATTGCTGGAAAGCAGTCCAATAATGTGGGACCTGTGCTTAAGTTTATCGTAACCGGCAAACGGTGTTGCCCGCACACTGACAAGCTCCTCCACTGCCGCCAGTTCTTCGGCGGAAATATCAAACTTGTGAGCATTCTTGGCCCGTTCGCGCTGCGCTTCCATCTCCCGTTCGAATCCTTCAAGGTCGACGGCAAGACCGTTCTCGGCGGCTACCTCTTTGGTCAGTTCGACCGGCAGGCCATAGGTATCGTAAAGACGAAAAGCATCCTTACCCTCAATTGTACCTGTCCCACCGAGACCTTCAATGATGCCCTCCAGTACTTCAAGCCCTGTCTTCAGGGTGTCACTGAACCTGGCCTCCTCCAGTTCAATAACACGTGTGACAAATTCCAGCCTGTCCGTTACTTCAGGATACAGCTCTCCCATCTGCTGTGCGGCTGCTACTGCAATCTCACCAAGAAAAGGCTTGTCCAGTCCCAGCCTCAGCCCGAACAGTGTTGCCCGTCTCAGCAAACGGCGCAGAACGTATCCCCGGCCTTCATTGCCGGGCATTACGCCATCGGCAATAAGGAACGCCACGGCGCGCCCGTGCTCGGCTACAATCTTCATTGCATGGTCGTTACTTCCATTCTCACCATACCGCTTGCCGCACAGTTCCTGAACCCGCTCTATCAGCGGAATAAAGAGGTCAGTTTCATAAATAGATGACTTATCCTGCAGTATCGTAGCAACCCTTTCCAGTCCCATACCGGTATCGATATTCCGTGACGGAAGAGGCGTGCGGTTCCCTTCTTCATCCTGGTTAAACTGGGTAAAGACAAGGTTCCATATCTCGGTGAAACGGGCGCAATCACACCCGGGCGCACATGACGCTTTCCCGCACCCGTATTCCTCTCCAAAGTCATAGAATATCTCCGTGTCCGGTCCGCAGGGGCCGGAGCTTCCCGCCGGTCCCCAGAAGTTGTCCTCCTCGCCAAGCCTGTTGATTTTCTCATCCGCCACGCCAACCTCGCGCCAGCATTCGTAGGCCTCGTCATCATCGAGAAATATGTTAATCCAGAGTTGTTCCACGGGCAGTTTCAGGTAATCTGTAATCAACTCCCATGCCCATTCAATGGCCTCTTTCTTGAAGTAGTCACCGATACTGAAATTCCCCAGCATTTCGAAGAAAGTAAGGTGAGTTGCATCGCCAACTTCCTCGATATCGGTTGTCCGGAAGCATTTCTGGCAGGAGACCATGCGTTTACCGGGGGGCTCCATTCTCCCGGCAAAATAGTCTTTAAAAGGTACCATACCTGCATTGGTCAGCAGTAAAGTTGGGTCTCCATGCGGTATCAGAGAAATGCTGGGCATAATCTTATGCCCTTTTTCCTCAAAGAACTTCAGATATAAATCACGTACTTCATTACTTTTCAATTGCTGCTCCTGCCTGCTTGTGGCGTGTGTATACCTGATTTTAGGCTAACAATTACTCTCTGTCAACGAAACCTTTTATGATATTGTACCTGCCCGGTTAATACATATTCATTGACACACTGCTGCTGCATCTCGTAAACTATGCCTTGTATGAAGTCTTGCATGAGGCTATGCCTGAGGTATTATGGCAGATATTGATACAACAAGTCACAAACTGGCCGATGCCCTGAAATCGCAGGAAGCCGATTATATCGAGGTAAGGGTTGCTGAAAGCCGCACAGGCCAGGTCATGTACCGCGGTAAGCAACTTGAATCCATCGGGCGGACAACAACCATTGGCGGCAGCGTTCGTGCCCTGGTAAACGGTGGTTGGGGATTCGTCAGCTTCAATGATTTCGACGATATTGCTGGAAAAGTGGCACTCGCCGTAAAACAGGCCCGCTTTGTTGGAAATGAGACCAGCCTGTTTGCGCCTGTCGACCCTGTCGTTGAGGTTGTCCCGTGCACAATAGGCGAAAATCCGGTAACTATACCACTGGCAGATAAAAAAGCCCTGCTTGATGAATACAATGATATTATCTGGGCTACCGACGGGATACAGACGTCAAATATCGGGTATAGTGACGGTCACAAAAGGGTAATTTTCCTTAATTCAGAGGGTAGCCGTATCGAACAGGAACGGACGGATGTCACGTTACGTGTAGTGGCGGTAGCGGCCAAAGATGGTGAGGTGCAGCAGGTCGGTATCAGCATAGGGGGCAGGGACGACTTTACGGCCGTCCGAAATTTGCATTCCCGGGTGGAGGAGCTGGCGAACAAGGCGGTTTCAGTACTTTCTGCACCTAAGGTAAAGGGTGGCGAATATACGGTGGTACTTGACCCGGTCCTCGCCGGAGTCTTTGTCCATGAAGCCTTCGGGCACCTGTCTGAAGCTGATTTCGTTCACGAGAATGAACGCTTGCGTGAGATTATGACCATGGGAAAGACGTTTGGCGGTTCCCATCTGAATATTGTTGATACTGCTTCAATACCCGGACTGCGGGGCAGTTACAAGTACGATGATGAAGGTGTGCTGACAAAAAAGAACTACCTTATCCGTGAGGGTAAACTGGTGGGAAGACTTCATTCACGCGAGACGGCTGCCAGGATGAACGAGACACCCACCGGAAATGCACGTGCTATCAGTTACCGTCATCCGCCCATAGTCCGCATGTCAAATACCTATATTGAACCCGGTTCGACCACCTTCGATGATATGATAGCGGATATCAAAGAGGGTGTATATGTCAGGAACTGGTACGGCGGAACGACCAGTATGGAAATGTTTACGTTTTCCGCCGGTGAAGCCTATATGATTCGTAACGGTAAAATTGCTGAAATGGTGAGACCCGTGGTCCTTACCGGCAATGTTTTCAGCACCCTTGAAAACCTCGATGCTATTGGGGATGACCTTGATATGAACCAGGGTGGTGGTTGCGGCAAGGGAGCACAGTCGCCATTACCCGTCAGTAATGGCAGCCCGCACATCAGGATTCAGCGTTGCCTGGTGGGAGGTAACTAAGTGGAAGATATCCTGGCCAGAGCCAGCAGTATGGCAGAAGAAGCCGAAGTATTCATGACTTCATCGGAAGAAACACCGGTCGAATTTGAAGCCAACCGTCTCAAGCACATGCAGAGCAAGCAGAGCAGCAGCATAGCACTTCGCATTATCAAGGATGGCAAGGTCGGATACTCTACAACCACCAGCAAAGAAGATATTGATGAACTGGTCGATAGTGCAATAGCAACGGCACAGTTCGGTACTGAAGCACGATTCACCATGCCGCCGCTTACCACATACCCGGAAGTTGAAGTTTTCGATCCTGCAGTAGATACGGTTAGCCTGGAGCAAATGGCCGAACTTGGCCAGAAGCTGATAGATGCAGTAAGAGCGGATACGCCGGACATCATTTGTGAAGCTGGTGTTACCAGGGCAACTGCATCCGTCAATATCATGAACTCCCGTGGTGGACGAGCCGGTTACAGGGAGAGCATTTTCAGTATTGGAATCGAAGGCCAGTTGATTCGGGGTACGGATATGCTGTTTGTTGGCGAGCATCAGAACTCATGCCATCCGGTACTGGATACGGAAAACATTATAAAAGTAGTGCTTCGCCAACTGGAGTTAGCCAGGAAACAGGCGTCTGTCCGCACGAAGAAGTTACCCGTTATCTTTACACCTATGGGTATCGCCAGCGCTTTCGTACGGCCTCTGATGACCGCATTTGGCGGTAAAACCGTCCTTGAAGGTGCCTCACCGATTGGTGATAAACTTGGGCAAAAGGCTTTCGACAGCAAGCTGTCTCTTAGAGACGACCCGACAGTTGCTTACTGCCCCGGAAGCGGTCCCTGCGATGACGAAGCAGTACCAAGCGAGTGCACTCCCCTTATCAGTGAAGGCATTGTCAGCAACTTTCTGTATGATTTGCAGACGGCTGCTCTCGCTAATACCAGGAGCACGGGTAATGGCCACAGGAGCCCGGGAGCACTGCCTACACCCAGCCCCAGCGTGTTACTTATCGCTCCCGGTACTACGTCATTTGATGACATGGTGAGTGACGTTAAAGAAGGACTGGTTGTAGAACAGCTAATGGGTGCCAGCCAGGGCAACGTATTGGGCGGCGATTTCAGTGGTAATGTCCTGCTCGGTTACAAAGTGGAGAAAGGTAAAATAGTGGGACGGGTCAAGGACACCATGGTTTCCGGTAACGTCTACGATATTCTTAATGACATAGCCGCCGTAGGTAGTGATACCAAATGGCTGGGTGGTTTCCTGAATACTCCCTCTATCTACTGCCCCGGGGTTTCTGTCGCCAGCAAGTAGATTACCCGGCGTCAATATATCACTGATAACAAAAAGAGGAGCTTTACTCCTCTTTTCCATTTGCTGAATATTGGAAATACATATCTCTTCTCTTAATCAGGTAGATTATCCGGATAAGCAGTAAGGCCGGACATCACCGTTTGTGATTATCCAGCCTTACCAGTCGTCGGGTTTCCGGGTTTCACTTTCTTTGGGCTTCAATCTACCTCCTTTTTGTGCCGCAGAGTACCGGGTAGTTGCTACCGGGTAACTTCTGCCGCTTCCCTTGCGCGGACTGCTTTTGCCTCGCGAGCCTGCTGGACAAGGCCACCTATTGTCAGGTACCAGACAAATGCCGCCGGGAAAAGAATTACGGGGATTACCGCTACCAGTGCCAGAATTGTTAGTCCTTCCATCGTTTTTTCCTCCTTTCTCTTATCCTCACCTATAGAATAGCATCACCATTGTGACAGGCGCTTCCGATGGTATACGTATTCTTTTCAAGCTGAAAGACGTATTTAAAAAGATATATTCTTCGTCTTGTACCGATGGCTTTCGACTCCTGACCGGCTCATTATACCTATGAAATCAACCGCAATATGGGTGGATATACCTACTCCGAAAAGCATTTATTTCAGGAGGAAGGAAAATTCACTGGGGGTATAGACCGTGATGCCACACTCGTAAATAGTTACTGTACCGGTTTCAATGGTACTATTGTGTTCTTGACCCGTCTTCAGTGGCAGTTGTAGTATTTATATGTAATATCGGGTACCATATAATTATCACAACTCAAGCCCAGCTACTTACAGTAATGTTCCCACGTTGAAAGGAGATAATTATTCTGGATAAGAACCGTATTTCCCGAATAACAGCCCGTCCGAAGCTGACTTCACCGGTCTTGCTGGCCGCATGGCCCGGAGTAGGTAACGTTTCTACAATAGTGACGGAATACCTCTTGAGAAAGCTCCCGTTTAAGCAGCTCGGTGATTTAAACGCTTCCTACTTTTTCGACCCCATAGGTGTGGTTGCCCGCAACAATGTGGTGGAATCACCACAGTTTCCGCAGAGCAATTTTTACTACTACAAGACAAAGGCAGAGCAAAACGACCTTATCATTTTTGTCGGTGAAGACCAGCCATCAGCAAAGGTATACGAACTGGCAAGCAGTATCCTCGATGTTGGACTCAGGTTCCAATTAAGCAGAGTAATAACCTGTGCAGCAGCCCTGACCCGTATTCACTTTACTGAGCAGTCCAGGGTATGGGGTGTTGCCACTAACTCTGAAATGACCGGACTGCTTCAGGAATATGACCTTGTACACCGTGGTAACCTGCAGATTGCCGGTCTGAATGGCCTGCTGCTTGGGGTAGCCAGGGACAGGGGAATAGACGGCCTGTGCCTGCTCGGTGAGGTGCCAACACATGCTTCAAGGATAGAAAACCCGATGGCCGCACTGGCAATACTCAGGGTGCTGCTCAGGATGCTGAACATTGAAGTTGATGTATCAGAGCTTGTTGAAATTGCCCAGGTGACAAGAGAACAGATAAAACAGATGACTGCCCTTGCTATGGGGGAGTATATCGAACATTTCACACAACCGATCTGGCAGCAGGGTGAAGACGGGCTGGATGAAGAAGAGTACGATGAGGATGATGAAGAATAGGATGGGAAGGTGGTGGTTCTAGGTGTTGCTGGCAGACCTTCTTTCCAGTCTAACCGAGAGTGTTACTGTCCCGACTGATGCCAACCTGGCAGAGCTGTCCGAGCTTGATTCAGGTGAAATGTCCCTGCTGGTGCAGTCCTGGAATAACATTACCAGGGAGCGACGGCTGTATATCGTACAGCGGCTGACCGAACTTGCCGACAGGGATGTGTCRCTCAATTTTCAAGGGGTTATGAGRTACTGCCTGACGGATTCCGATGCAGAGATAAGGAAAGAAGCAATACGGGGGCTCTGGGAATGTGAAGATCCGTYCCTGACTGAATCTCTTATCAACCTGCTGGAAAATGATATCTCCGAAGCGGTCCAGGTGGAAGCTGCCCTTGCCCTCGGAAGGTTTGCTTCGCTGGCTGAACATGGCACCATAAACCCGGAACAGGGTTCCCTGGTAGCCCGTGTACTGCTGGAGGTGAGTAAAGACCTTTCGCGCTCGATAGAAGTGAGGCAGCAAGCCCTGGAAGCAGTTGCCTCGGTGAGTCTTCCCGAAGTCGGCAAGGCCATTGAAGATGCATACCACAGCAGTGACGACAGGTTGAAGGCAAGCGCCTTGCGGGCAATGGGTATAGGCTGCGACCCTTCCTGGATGGCCACTCTCCTCAGGGAACTCAGCAGTACTGATACCGACATGCGCCATGAGGCTGTTGAAGCCCTGGGAAGGATGGAGGAAGAAGACGCTGTCCCTCATCTTGCCGAACTCATTTACGATAAAGATATTGAAGTTCAGCTTGCCACAATTACGGCACTGGGCAGCATAGGTGGAACTGAAGCAACCGAGTGTCTGAAACAGTGCCTGAGTGACCCGAATGAGATAATCAGCCAGACTGCTGAAGAAGTCCTGAAAGAAATGACAGGGAATGATGATATAGCATCATTCCTGCTCTGACTATTTAATCAACTCCGGTGATTAATATGATTGATGGAACAAAGGTAGTACTACGCAATAAAAGGCTGTCGGACGCCGATAATGATTATAAGTGGCAGAAAGACCCGGAGCTCGCCTGGCTCGATGCCGCACCACCATTGAACTACACGTACGAAGAATATCTTTCAGACTACGGGAGCGAACTGTATTTCCCATCCGATACCCGCCGTCCGTTTGCTGTTGACACTCTTGACGGTAAACATATCGGTAACTGCGTTTACTACAATATAGATGAGGACGATAGCGAGGCTGAACTTGGCATTATGCTGGGTGACAGGGAGTACTGGGATAAAGGCTACGGTGCCGATACCGTAACAGTCTTGCTCAACCACATCTTCCGCCACACCACTCTAAATCACGTCCATCTGAAGACTCTTAACAGTAACATCCGTGCGCAGAAGTGCTTTCAGAAATGCGGCTTCAAACCATGCGGGTACCTTGACAGAGACGGCTACAATTTCATGATCATGGAAGTGAGCCGCAAGTCATGGCTGGAAGGGCAGAATAACGGCAAAGACTAACCGGCAGTCTGCCCCTGCTAAGAATCGTCCCTGTTCTTTATACTGTAATAGTCCAGTACATTCCGCAAGGCTAGAGCTCCCCTGTCCAGGCTGGTGAATGCCGGGACCCCGCCTTCCTGCAGTTTCTTAACCAGTGTCCGTGCTTCACCGACAACTTTTGGCAGGAACGGTACTGTGATTGTCACCATGACAGGCTTGGATGTCCTGTTTCTCAGGTCAACAATAGACTGAATTTCTTCATCACGCAGGTCTTCCATTCCCGGAGGACCGCCGCCGCTCCCGGTATACATCAACAGCACGATGTTGTCTACGTTGGTATCAGCCTCTATTATTTCTATGATACGTTTCATCTGGGCACGATTGGGGTTACCCGTATCTATAGGGTTCCGGTAACTCCCCCCGATAACACTGAAAAACTCATCAAACTGGTCGTAGGATTCCCTGGTGAGTGGCGGTACAGCCAGTCCAACTTCCGTAAATGCATCAGTTATGGCAACGGACTGTCCGCCCGAACCTCCTGCCAGGACTACCCTGTTACCACTGACCGGGTTCAGATAAAGCAGCGCCTTAAGCGTATCAATCATTTCGTCCATACCGGGAACCGTTACCGCACCACCCTGTTTCATGGCTGCTTCCCATATATCCTGGGATACGGCAAGTGAACCCGTGTGCGATGCAACCGCCCTGCTGCCGTCACGGGTCCGGCCGCCCTTCCATATCACCACCGGTTTCTTCCGGGATACTTTTCGGAGCACCTCCAGGAACCTTTTCCCTTCCCTGATACCCTCCAGGTACATACCAATCACCCTGATGCCGTCATCCTGTCCGAAGTACTCAAGATACTCGGCGGCATCAAGCACAACGCCGTTGCCAAAACTTACCGATTTATTGACATCCACTCCCTGGAGGTGAGCTTCAAGACTGAAGTTGATTGCATGGGTGCCGCTCTGGGAAATAAACCCGACCGGCCCGGCAGTACCCGAATACTGGCCTCCCTGCTGTTTCAGACCAATCGAAGGATTAAACAGCCCCATGCAATTAGGGCCGATTATGTGGAAGTTCGCATCGTTAGCCCGCTTCACAAGGGCACTTCCCAAGTTTATCCCGTCTTGCGTATCCGTCTCATCAAATCCCGCAGTGAAAAAATGAGCTGCTGCTACATCCTTACGAATGCAGTCCTCCAGCACATCAAGAGCATACTTCCGCCCCACGGCAACAATTGCCAGGTCAACGGGTTCCGGAATATCATTCAGGCTGGTATAGTTCTTAACACCAAGCTTCTCTATACGCTCGATTGTCTTCGGACTGACCTGTACGGAGTAGAGCTTTCCTTTGAAATCCTGATGCCCCCGTATCCACTGTAAGAACCCCGAATCACCGATAATAGCCAGTACCCTGGGGTTGAAGGCTCTCTCAAGTTTGGCCATGTCTGCTCTCAATTTMTCACCTCTGGTAAAATGTCCATACTAATGGTGTACCATCATTWTCCGGTCAGCTATTACCTATTTTATATACGWAYACCCAATGCGGCAAGTTTTGCAGTGAWTCCAGCATGTRCAGTTGGTCYRCAAAYATAGTACATGTAATGAGATACCATNACTTCGTCAGCAGCTCTGTACGGGAATAAAGGAGGTTTGTCTCAACGGARTTAAGTCAGGTCACTGYAAGGACTGTTTATCTTCTTCCATGGCGAGCTTGTCCATTTGCAGCTGTACCGGCATTGGGTAATCACCTACAAAGCAGGCCATACAGAAGATATCTCTGGGGAGGTCTACTGCTCTCAGTAATCCATCAACACTAAGATATCCCAGCGAGTCGGCATCGATGAATTTACGGATTTCTTCAACACTCATTCGGGAAGCTATCAGTTCCTGGCGGGTAGCCATATCCACTCCCAGGAAGCAGGGATACTGGATAGGCGGAGCGCAGATGCGCATATGTATCTCTTTTGCCCCGGCTTTTCGTAACAGATTGACTACTTTTGGAGTGGTTGTGCCGCGGACTATGCTGTCATCAACAACGACCAGCCGCTTGCCTTCAATCAACTCGGGAAGCGGGTTAAATTTTATCCGTACTCCCAAATCTCTAATTCGCTGGTCGGGCTCAATGAACGTCCGTCCCATGTATCGGTTCTTGAGCAATCCTTCCGTAAACGGAATGCCGGAATGCTTCGCATAACCTATTCCGGCAGCAGTTGCTGAATCAGGTACACCAATTACCAGGTCGGCGTCAACCGGGTGTTCCTCGGAAAGTAGTGCTCCCATGGCCATACGCGCCGGATAGAGCAGTTTACCGTTTATGATACTGTCCGGTCTGGCGAAATAGATGTACTCAAAAATACACAGGGACTTTTTTGCAGTATCTTCACAGTTACTATAAACCCCGTCCTGGTTTATGTGTACTATCTCGCCAGGTTCTATTTCCCTGATAAATTCACCACCAATATGGTCGAGGGCACAACTTTCCGATGCAATCACATACCCCCCGTTCATACGGCCAAGGCAAAGTGGCCGGACTCCCCAAGGATCTCTAAATGCATAGAGGCTGTTGTTTGTCAAAAGACAGACGGAATAGGCACCTTGAAGCCGGTGAACGGCATACCGTATCTTTTCCAACCAGCTTTTTTCAGGAGATGAAAGAATGAGATTGGCGATTACTTCCGTGTCCGTGGATGTGCTGAATGTCAGACCTTGCTGGACTAACTCTTCACGTAGAAGCTCGGCGTTGATAACGTTACCGTTGTGAGCAATGGCGATTTTGCTGTTGCCCTGACCAACCATAATCGGCTGGATATTGGTAACCCGGCTGGAGCCTCGAGTGGAGTAGCGGTTATGACCGATGGCGATATAACCGTCAAGCTGGCTTAGCTTTTCTTCGTTGAAAACCTGCGAGACAAGCCCCATGTCGCCCGTCATCTGCATACGGTTTCCATCCGCAACTGCAATTCCAGTGCTTTCCTGACCGCGATGCTGCAGTGCGAAGAGGGCAAAAAAAGTAAGTCGAGCTACATCCTCACCAGGACAGTAGACTCCAAATACTCCGCAAGATTCGTGCAAATTTCACCCGCTATATTGCTTTTCTTGCCATTTGAATTATAACGTATTGAGGCTCGTTCAGTCAATGAGCTATATAGGTTTCTTTGTATATATATACAAATTGAAAAGAGTGTATTCAGGTGATATCATCTATGCAGCACATACAGCCGGAATATATCTGTTATTGTGTTACTGAATTTACCTTCCATACGGTATTGTCAACCACAAACACGCTGATTGTCCCGGTAAAATGGAGGAATAACATGCCAGAGGCAACTATCAATGGTTTCAATATGTACTACGAAACAGTGGGTACCGGGTTTCCACTGGTTTTTGTCCATGGCGGCTTCGGAGGTCTCGGAACGGGTATGGGAGCCGAAATACCTGCCTGGCGGGAACGTTTCGCACAGCATTTCAAGGTAATAACATACGACCGCCGTGCATCAGGTCGTTCCGGTTTTCCCACAGATGGATTTACCATGGAGAACTTCTCCCGCGACATATACGAATTATTACAGCACCTCGGTCATGACCGCGCTCATATCTGGGGTACATCCGCCGGAGGTCAGATTACACTGGCCTTCGGGCTTCACTTCCCTGAGGCAACTGCCAGCCTGGTAGTAACCGATTCTGCGCCATGGTTATCACAGGACGAAGACATGAAAAACAAGCTCAGGGAGCGTATCGGAATTCTGAATAATGAAAGCGCTCTGGCAGCATACGAATCGCGGTCTACCGCAGGTACGGTAGGACTGAATCTTTTTGTTGGCCGTCCGGCAACCAGCGAGAAGGAAACACTTGCCCAGAAAGAGGCAATGGAACGAATACGGGAGCAACTCCGACAGGTTCCCCGGGAAGAACGGATAGCTAAATATGCCGGTGAACTGCGCACCTACTCCGCCTATGTTGACTGGGACGCCACGCCGCAGTTAAAGGATATCAAATCGCCAGTATTCGTATTATACGGCACAGCCGATAGCGTATTCCCCGCTGCAGGTTCGCAGGACATGGCAAGACTCATACCGAATGTGGAAGTGAAGGTTTTCGAAAATGCCGACCACGGGGTCACGCGTTTTCCTGAAGCACTTGACCTTATCCAGTCATTCCTGCAACGTAATACGCCGGACTATTCCTTATAATACGTTTATGTAAAGCTTATTGTTCCGCTTCTTCCAGTATCTCACGGATACGGTTAACGTCCTGCCCGGCGTCAACGTAGGCGCGCATTCTGTCAAGGGCATCGCCACTCATTATAGTCTCCCTGAACATTGCGCTTTCCATGGCAAGCCCGTCCTGCAAAGGCATTTCGGTACCTTCGTAGATACAACGCCGGATAAGTTCAACTGCCAGTGGCGGCTGTGATGCAAGGAGTTGTGCAAATTCCAGTGTTTCCGGCATTAACCTGAGCGGGTCACAGGAGCGGGTGACCAGGCCGATACGCTCTGCTTCGTCCGCAAAGACTCGTCGTCCCGTTAGCTGCAATTCGAGGGCACGTCCAAGCCCGATAAGCCGTGGCATACGCTGCGTACCGCCGCCACCGGCAAGAATCCCGGCGCCAACCTCCGGCTGGGCTACCGATGCTGCACGGGACATGAAACGGAAGTCACAGGCCATACAGAGTTCCAGGCCGCCACCGGCTACCGGTGCATTGATAGCGGCAATCACTGGTTTGGGCCCACAACGATATACGCCACGGGGTTCCGGACGCTCTTCCGGCATGCTTACCTGCCCTGCCTTGAGGGCTTCACCCCACTCCACGAGCAGCGAAACGTCGAAGTGCTGGATAAAAACATCAGGTCGCGCACTGGTAAGAATTCCCACTCTCAATTCCGGGTTGGCATAGAGAGCTTCCACCACGTCACCAAACTCCGCAGCCGTCTCCATAGTCCAGAGGTTCTGAGGAGGATTGTTGAACATCCAGATGATAACCTGTCCGTCCTTTTCTACCTGGAAGAATCTGTATTCGTCAGCCATACTTCCACTCTCCTTTCCTGTCGTCAGGTGAAATACCCGCTGGTTCCGCTCTGGTACACCGGAACCAGCGTCACGTAACTCCTCACAAGTACCGTATTAAGCCTTTTCAACAAGTTCTATCAGCAGCCCGTGTGTCCACTTGGGATGGATGAATACCGGACCTCCCTTGGCTCGGACCTCAGGTTCGGCATCAAGCAACCTGACTCCTTTTTCCTTCAGTATTTCTACAGCTTTGTCGAGATTGTCTACTTCCATGGCCATCATGTAGACACCTTCGCCACGGTTCTTGATGAATTTCGCTACAGGTCCCTGCTCCGGGTCTATCGGTTGTATCAGCTCGATAACGGCGTCTCCAACAGGTAAGAACGCATTGTTGATACCCGTTTCTGGCATGGTTCCTGTCCTGGAAACCTCCAGGTTGAAATTCTCCGAAAAGTCCTTTGTAGCCTCTTCCAGGTTTTTCACCGCAATATGTACGGCACGAATCTTGGAGAACATCATTCTCCCCCTTTTAATTTAATACCCGATTTATAAGTGTTACCTTGTATCATCAACCCAGTGTCATTTTGGCAGCAGCCATAATGATTTCCGGGGTAGGCCGTACGGCATGGTTCGGGTTAACATACTCATACCTGATTATGCGGTCCGAGCCAATTATAAAGACTGCCGGTACCGGTAACAGATGGTGCCGTTCTCCGGTATACTCCTCAAGGTCCAGACCGGATTTTCGATACCTCTCCAGCGTTCTCTTGTCCACCTGAAACGCAATTCCCATTGCGCGAGCCAGATTCATCTTGCTGTCCGATAGCAGTTCGTATTCAAGTCCCAGCTCATCGATTGTCTGTTTCACTCTCGCCGGCAGGTCCGGTGATACAGCAACAATCTGATAACCCAGTTCGTCAAGCTGTGGTTTTAACTCCTGCAGTTGGCCCAACTGCACAACACAATATGATCACCAGCCTCCCCTGTAAACTACCAGAACTACTGAATTTCCGGCAAACAACGAACTGAAGTCACAGACTGTACCGTCTATGTTTGTCATGGCAATCCGGGGTAATTGAGCTCCCATTAATAAAGGGCGAATATCTCGCGGCATCCCCGGCACACCGTCCGCTGTTACATTCATACTACTCTCCACTCTTAAATAAACCTTACCTGTCAGCAGTCACGTAAGTCCGTCATAAAATTCTTTAATATCAGGCTCAGATGGACTATTGTAGCACTTTTCCACGGTTAATGTAGTGCAAGTCTACTGTCGGTTTACAAAAAAGAGTTGAATACATAAATATACAAATGGTAACATGATAGTCATGAAGGAATGTTCGAGATACGAATGGTAAACTGGCAGGTAACAGCAACGACAATACACTGCGAAGCAGTAGATGACGAAGTGACCTTAATGGTCTACAAGGACTGGTCCGCCAAGTGTACGGGGATTCAGAAGTATTCCGATTCCAGGGATGAGCAGATCAACCTTGTCAGAAGGAGCCTTAAATTGAGACGGTCATTGGAGTGCGAGGGAAACCGTTGCACTCGTATCGTGGAATACAGGCAACAGCTCCAGGATGAAGAAGCTGTGAAACAACGGGCCATACCATCCCCAACCACGGATAACAGTGAAGCAGAGACGGTAACAGATGAGTAGTGAAAACGGCCATAAAACAAAGATACGGATTGAAGACCTGTCATTGTCCTTTGGAGGCGTCAACGCGCTGAGCAATGTCAGTATTGATATAAAAGATAAAGAAATCCTGGCCATTATCGGGCCAAACGGTGCCGGCAAGACCTGCCTGCTGAACTGTATTAACGGCTTCTACAAACCGCAGAAGGGCAATATATACTACGAAGACCGCCAGATAACGAGTATCCGGCCGGACAAGGCCGCCAGACTCGGACTGGCCCGCACGTTCCAGAATATCGAGCTGTTTTCAGGACTGAGCACGCTGGATAATATCATGGCTGCACGCCATATGCTCATGAAGCAGAATCCTGTTACGGGGGCAATATACTTTGGCTGGGCGCACGACGAAGAGATAGAGCACCGCCGTACTGTTGAAGACATCATTGATTTCCTGGAAATAGAACCAATCAGGAAAAAAGTGGTCGGTACCCTGCCCTATGGCATGCGCAAGCGTGTAGAACTGGGGAGGGCACTTGCCATGGAACCAAAAGTCCTTCTGCTCGATGAACCGATGGCGGGAATGAACCTTGAAGAAAAAGAAGACATCGCCCGTTTCATTATTGATATCTTCGAAGGGCAGGGAGATACCTATCCGCACACCCCCGTTCTCAGGGACGGGGTCGACTGTATCGTCTTGATTGAGCACGACATGGGTGTGGTCATGGATATTGCAGACAGGATTGTGGTGCTCGATTTCGGACAGAAGATTGCCGAAGGCACACCTGAAATTGTCAGGACAGACCCACAGGTGATATCAGCCTACCTGGGCAAGGAAAACTAGCAGCTCAGCCACACTGACCTTTATCGGGGCTTCTTTCGCTTCAGTCCCACGTTCTCTCGTCAATTAGTCGCGGCTGGTCATCATTGACTGTACCCGGTGCAACGAACTCGACTCCGTCCAATCGTACCCTGCAAACACCCTGGACACGCTCACTCAACTCTGAAGTCAGTGCATTACGGTCTATGTTCTCATCTTCAGCTTCTACCTTGAGTATCATCTCATCACGTTGCTGTTTCCGGTTTATGATTACCTGAAAACGTGAGACTCCCTTTACGCCAAGTATGGCCTGCTCTATCTGGCGGGTAACGACAAACATGCCCCGGACCTTGACAGCATCTCCCGTCCGCCCAACGATTCCGGTCAGGCGGTTTGCGGTCCGTCCGCATGGACATGTTTCTGTCGTATATGAAGACATATCACCGGTGCCGAAACGGATAATGCCCCAGGCTTTATTATGTACCGGCGTAACCACGATTTCACCCACTTCGCCGGGACCGAGTTGCTTTCCCGTTTCGTGGTCAACTATCTCTATCACGTAATCGTCCATGAAGTGCATCCCGTTTTTTTCGGAGCACTCATAAGCCAGGGCACCCCCCGGTTCGGTAACCGCGTAAGCCTGGCAGGTGTTGATGTGGTACTCTTCCTCCAGCGTTTTTCGCACTGAAGGTGATAGCGGTTCACCCGTAAACCACGCCCGTTCCAGTGTGAAATCTTCCCGGAAGTTGTATCCCATCTCTTCCGCCCTGTGGATGACCGTCATCAGGAAAGATGGTGTCCCGACGAAGCCGGTAACCTTCAGGTCAAGCATTGTCTGGACCTGGATATCGGTGTTGCCCGTACCGGTAACAACCACCGTAGCACCGCAGTCCCTCAGTGCTTCATGAAACAATACACCGGCAGGAGACAGGTGGTACGTGAATGTATTGATGACAATATCACCCTTCCTGAAACCGGCAGCGTAAAATGATTTTGAAAACCACTTTACGTTACTGCCATGAAGCGGCTCGTAGATTGGTCCGGGAGAGATAAATACCCGTTCGACATCTTCCGGGGGAATTGCCAGAAATCCACCGTATGGCAATTTTTGTTTCTGCAGTTCTATAAGGTCGGTTTTCCGCGTAACGGGAAGTTTCTCGAGGTCTTCTGCTGTACGTATATCCGCAGGGCTTACTCCGGCACGGTCCATTATTTCGCGCATTGCGGGAGCATTCTGATAGGCATGGTTGACTGCTTCACTCAGTTTCTCGTTAAGATAGGACTTCCGTTCTTCAGCGGTCATTGTTTCTGATTCGTCGTAATATTTATCGCCGGGTGTCACAGCCATCGTTTTCGCCTCTTATAGTGCTTCACTTCGCGGTAACTCTTTTTTGCGCCTACCGTAGAAAGCCCCATATAGAATTCCTTGACGTCTTCGTTATTCTTGAGAAAGTCAGCAGAGCCGTCCAGGACAATCCGGCCGTTCTCCATGACATAGCCATAATGAGCAATACTAAGGGCAATCCTGACATTCTGCTCGACAAGCAGCACCGAAGTTCCGGATTCAGTATTGAACCGTTCAATGATGTTATAGATTTCCTCAACAAGCAGCGGCGCAAGCCCCAGTGATGGTTCATCCAGCATCATTATTTTAGGGGCAGCCATCATGGCACGCCCGATAACCAGCATCTGCTGCTCTCCGCCTGAGAGGTATCCGGCAATGTTCTGCCGCAGGTCTTTCAGCCGCGGGAAGTACCCGTAAACCATCTCCAGGTCAGTCTTGACAACGTTACGGTCAGGACGGAGATATGCACCGACCATCAAGTTCTCCTCGGCGGTGAGATGCCCGAAAACCCGCCTGCCTTCAAGCGCCTGGATAATGCCGAGTTTACCAATCTCTTCGGCGCTTTTCCTGTCTATTCTTTCACCATTTAATTGAATGCTTCCATCGGTTACTTCACCTTCCTCAATGTGCAACAGACCGGATATTGCCTTTAGCGTGGTGCTTTTTCCGGCGCCATTTGCCCCGAGTAAAGCAACAATTGCTCCGTCCTCCACCGTCATGGAGACTCCGTGCAGCACCCT
>DUES01000161.1 GCA_011192055.1 Dehalococcoidia bacterium | reverse complement strand
AGAAGGTCATCGTCCAGCATGCAGACCTGCGGCCTGGCGCACAGCCAGACGCAGCCTTTGCAGGCACTGTAATTGAGGTCGGTGAGCTTGATGAACTCCGTGGTATGACCACTTTTATTAAGGATAGCCTGGACCAGGCGGTCAGCGTTCGTCTGACGACCTGTGCCGCCGGAGCTGAACCCGATGACGTTCATAGTATCTCCTCTTACCTGCTGTCCGGGAGATTCTACCGGAATTCCACGCGGGAGACAGCCTCACTGCCGAAGATGATGCCCTCGATTTCCTTCTGTGTTTCCCGGTCCGAAACAGGCTCCACTTCCGTTACCGGCAGACCAGAGTCGCTTTTCCGGTACTGCCATTTCACTACGTAGCCCTGGACTGCGCTGTACCAGTAGTTCTGCGGAGTGCAGGTACCGCCGTGACAGGCAGATTCAACTTCGATGTGACCGGTGACATAGAGAAGTTCCCGCCCCCGGAACGGTATCCTGACTTCCTGTTCCGGAGTATAGTAACCGGCAAAAGCGAGGACGTCTACACCGATTGGGAGGTGGGTATACTCCACGGTAATAATCGAGGTCTTTTCTCCGGTTTCAGCTATGGATTTTGAGACAGTTTCACCACTAGGCATCGTAATTGCATATTAACAGAAGGGCGAATATACCACAAGGAAAGTACCGGAGACTGCTTCGTCGTTGCACTCCTCGCAGTGACGATTAGTGCCTGTCATTGCGAGCGGAGCGAAGCAATCTCATACCGGGAATTTGCCGGGGAACAAAGAATAATTATGCAGGGAACGTTCTACGGGAAAACGGCGGGTGCTTGAAGTCCGGTTACCTCGGGAAGTCCCAGCATCAGGTTCATGCACTGGACAGCCTGCCCGGCAGCTCCCTTGACCAGGTTATCAATACAGCTGATGATGACATACTTCCCGGTATCCGGGGCAATGGTGGGATGGATGAGGCACATGTTACTTCCCGACGTGTGTTTGCTGTGAGGAGGTGAATCAACAACCCGTACGAACGGATGGTCCTTGTAGAAGTCCCGGTACAGCCGCAGTAGCTCTAAAGCCCCTTTTTCACCCGTTAATATCTTGTCCGGTTCCGCCGTAGCGTAGCAGGTACTGAGAATGCCCCGCGTCATCGGTGTAAGGTGAGGTATGAACGTCACTGAAGGTGTCTGCCGGTTCAACAGACCAAGTTCCTGGGTTATCTCCGGCAGGTGCCGGTGGCCATCCAGGCCGTAGGCACTGATATCGTCGTTGACCTCGGTATAATGTGTCTTCAGTGACGGTGACCGGCCGGCACCGGATACCCCGGACTTACTATCGACTATCAGGTCCGGTCCTGTCAGACCTGATTTCATCAATGGTGCCAGGGATAGGATAGCCCCGGTGGGATAACATCCGGGGACAGCGACCAGTCGGGTTGTGGTAATTTCAGAGCGGTGAAGCTCCGGCAGACCGTAGACGGCTTCCTTTACGAGGTGTGGAGCCGGGTGGGTAACACCGTAACGGCGCTCGTATTCTGCAACATCCTTCAGGCGGAAATCCGCACTCATGTCCAGAACGCGTATACCCTGCTCGATTAAGGGTACCACCCTGTCGGCACTTTCCTTGTGGGGCATCGCCGAAAAAGCAATGTCCACTTCACCAAGCTCGGCTTCAATCGTCAGGTTGATACTGGCCAGGTGGGGGAAGAACTTGCCCAGTTCCTGGCCGGCGGCACTCCGTCCGGTGACGGAGACAAGTTCCACGTGCGGGTGCTGGTGCAACAGTCGCGCCAGTTCGATACCGACATACCCGGTAACATTGATAATTCCTGCTCTGGTTACGCTCATTGGGGCTGGTCCTTTTTTTCTGAGGCGTGCTCAAAGCCCCGCTCGAAGGCTTTGGTATTCAGTTCCTCGGTTCCTTTAGGGACTGAAGCGAGGATGGAATTCTTAATGGAATCAGGAGAGATGTAGTCAGTAGCGCCGGCAAAGAAACCGAGCATGACCACGTTTGCCACTGCCACCCTGCCCAGTTCCCGGGCGAACCGCCATGCAGGAATAGCCAGAATCCTGTTAGGTGCAGCCGGGTCAGGTGTGACCAGGTCTTCATCGATGATGACCACGATATCCGGTCCTATATCCCGGTAATACTTATCATATCCGGCTTGAGACATTGCGACCAGTACGGAAGGATATTCAACGTACGGGTAGTTAACGATTTCATCGGATATAATGACGTCAGCGCGACACGACCCTCCCCGGGCTTCCGGACCGTAGTCCTGGGTAAAGACGGCATTAATGCCTTCATAGACGGTTGCAGCCTGCCCGATGATAAAGCCGGCCAGGATGATACCCTGTCCACCAAAACCGCAAAGTCTTATCTGATGATTGGTGACCATTACTGGCTTCCCTCCGGACGGGGAAGGTATGGTCGTTCCGTGTCAATGAATTTTCCGGTGATAATCTGTCCGCCAAGCCCGATGCTTACCTCGTGCGGGCTGGCAAAGTGCTTGACGACCGTGTTGGCGCGGTAGTACCTCATCTGGTCGAGCCCGGTCGGCTGGCGGTTCAAACGACCGAAATACGTCGGGCAAGGACTGATGACTTCAACGAAACTGAAACCCTTCTTCAGTATAGCTTCGCTTGTGGACCTCTCCATTTGGTGGACCTGGGCTGTTGTCCACCGGGCAACGTAAACGGCTCCACTGGCAGCAGCCAGCCCTACCATGTTGAACGGGTTTTCTATATTCCCGGCGCGTGACGTTGAGGAACGTGCTGTTGAAGGTGTGGTCGGTCCAAACTGACCGCCCGTCATCCCGTAGGTGAAGTTATTAACACAAAGTACGGTAATGTCAATGTTCCTGCGTCCGGCATGAATCAGGTGATTGCCGCCGATAGCCGCCAGGTCTCCGTCACCGCTGAAGACGACTACCTCCAGCTCCGGGTTGGCCAGCTTCAGTCCGGTGGCAAAGGGTATCGCCCGTCCGTGAGTTGTGTGGAAAGAGTCCAGCTTCAGGTACCCAGCTGCTCTGCCGGTGCAGCCTATCCCCGAGACCACTGCTACCTTATCCGGGGAAACACCGGTACTGAGCATAGCCCGGAGAAAGGCATTAAGGATTACGCCAAGACCACATCCGGCGCACCATATGTGGGGAAAGCGGTCTATTCTAATATATTCTGTCAGGGGGTGTTTTTCTTTTGCCTGTTCGCTGGTTAATGTAAGAACATTCATTTCGCAGCCTGCCTGATTGCTTCCAGTATGACCTGCGGGTCATGGACGTCACCGCCCATGTGAGGTACTAAGATAGTCTTTGCCGTGCCGCCGGCACTTCGTTCTACCTCGAGGGAAATCTGCCCGTAGTTTATCTCCGGCACCACGAAAGCTTTTACCTGACGGGCCATCTCCAGTATCCGTTGTTGCGGGAACGGCCAGACGGTAATCAGCCTCAGCATACCCACGGAAATACCCTCACTTCGGGCGCGCTCTACGGCAATCATGGAGACCCGTGCCGTAATTCCGTATGCGCAGACAATGACATCAGCCCCATCTATGCCGTCCTCTTCAAGCTCGATGATATCCTGGGTATTGTTATCTACCTTGGCTACCAGCCGCCGTATCAGCTTATCCTGTGCTTCGGGAGTCATTGCCGGGTATCCCCGCTCATCGTGGGTGAGACCGGTAACATGGAAACGGTATCCTTCACCGCTGTTAGCCATCGGTGGCACCAGGTCGTCTTCAGGCTCGTATGGCCAGTATTCTCCGGGTGGTACCTCCGGTTTGCGGCGCGGGAAGAGCTTAATCTTATTGCCGGGTGGTATGACCACCTTCTCGTACATGTGACCAACCGCCCCATCAGTCATGACCAGTACCGGCAGGCGGTACTTCTCGGACAGGTTGAATGCCCGGATTGTGAGGTCGTAGACTTCCTGCGGAGAGCTTGGCGACAGGGCAATAATGCTGTAGCTGCCGTGGCTTCCCCAGCGTGCCTGCATCATGTCCCCCTGTGCAACCAGGGTGGGTAGGCCGGTTGAAGGTCCGGCGCGCTGCACATTGGCAACAACACAGGGTGTCTCCAGCATCACGCCTAGCCCGATATTCTCCATCATAAGGCTGAATCCCGGACCGGATGTGGCGGTCATAGACTTCGCTCCACCCCAGGCTGCACCCAGGACCGCGGCCATTGAGGCCAGTTCGTCCTCCATCTGGATATAGGTACCGCCAACTTCGGGGAGACGTTCCGACATTCGTTCGGCGATTTCCGTAGCCGGCGTAATCGGGTATCCGGCGAAGAATCGGCAGCCGGCGCTTAGTGCGCCCTCGCTGCAGGCCTCGTCACCGCTCATGAAGAACTCGCCTTCAAGGTTCCCTCTGTCTGTCGTCACTTTTCCTCCTGAGTTCCAACTTCATTGTTAGTGACAACATGAATGGCAAACTCCGGGCACACCATGGTACACATTTCACAGCCAAGGCACTTTCCGTCATCAATCATGGCAACGATGTGGTATCCCTTGCTGTTGGTCTCGTCAGTCTCATAGAGGATGTGCTGCGGGCAAAACTCCACGCAGAAGCGGCACCCTTTGCACCACTCCTCCTTTACGTAGACCTCGTACTGGTTAGACTTAGTGGTATTTTTACTCAAAACTCACCATAGATACAACGAATACACGTAAGGGTTATGGCAATCTGAGTTCAGAATAGCACAAGAATGTGGTTGTTATCAAATTAAAGGTCAGGAAAACTGCCTGTCACCACCATTTTCTGCTGAGTTTCGTTTGAAGCTGGCCGTACATTGATGATATAATTAGCTTCAATCACATTTACTACGGAAAAAGTTATCACTAAAACATGTCCTATCTGAGGTCAAGCTGATAGACAATCGCTTTCAACAGGCCCTGGACTATATCTACAGCTTTATCGACCACGAAAGGCAGCCCGGTCCGCGCAGTCGGAATACCTATGACCTGAGGCGTGTGTACGAGTTTCTTGAGCGTGTGGGTAATCCCCACCTGAAAGCAAGGACGGTACATATTGCCGGCAGTAAGGGGAAAGGAAGTGTCGCTGCGATGGTGACCTCTGCACTTACTGCCGCCGGTTTTAAAACCGGCCTTTTCACTTCTCCGCACCTGCACGTCCTGAACGAACGTATGCGCGTCGGCAGCGAACTGGTCTCGGATGAAGAGCTGGTTGCCTTACTGGAACGGATTCGGCCTGAAATTGAGGCAGTTAATGAAACAGCTAACTACGGGAAACTGACTACCTTCGAGATACTGACCGCACTTGGCTTCTGCCATTTCGAGGAGAAAGAGGTGGACTACCAGGTGATGGAAGTCGGACTGGGCGGTCGACTTGACGCCACCAATGTTGTTGAGCCGGAGGTCTGCGTGATTACGTCTATCAGTCTTGAGCATACCGATGTCCTCGGTAATACCCTGACCGAGATTGCCGGCGAGAAGGCAGGCATCATCAAACCCGGCTGCCGTGTGGTCTCCTCACCTCAGGTTGAAGAGGTGGAACGTGTTATTAAAACGGTTTGTAATGAAAAAGAGGCGGAGCTGGTAAGGGTAGGCCATGAGGTCACCTGGCACAGCCTTCGCCTTGAAGCTGACCGGCAGCTCTTTGGGGTGAGTGGTCGACGGGGCAGCTATGAGCTATCAATACCGCTGCTGGGCAGGTATCAGCTTGATAATGCAGCCAGTGCTGTGGCGGCGCTGGAGTTTCTGGAAGAGCGAAGTCCGCAGATAACCCCGGAAGCAATCCGGCAGGGATTGGCCACGGTAAGCTGGGAAGGCCGGCTTCAGGTCTTAAATCGCCGCCCGCTGGTCGTTGTCGACGGTGCCCATAATGTTGATTCGGCAAGGAAGCTGAAGCAGTCGCTTGAACAGTACTTCGAGTTTGAGAGGGCCGTACTGATAATCGGCTTTTCTGCTGACAAGAATATATCGAGCATAATCAAGGAACTGGTACCGCTTTTCGATGATGTAATTGTTACTCGCTCCATTCATCCCAGGGCAATGGCCACCACATCGGTTGCGGCCGAGTTTGAAAAACAGGGGATAGCAGCCAAAGAGACGGATGATATTTCGATAGCGTTACCCATGGCTCTGGAAATAACCGGGGAAAAGGACCTGATTTGTGTTACCGGCTCGTTGTTTGTAGTTGCAGGAGCGATAGAGCAGGCACCGGTATTGCATTTATCTGTATAAGCATAATGCGGCAGGTGCTGCTTAATTAACATTTTCCCCGGTGAATAGCCGGGTATTAACCTTTGCCTTCACCCCGGGCTTCGGTCCGGGGGTTATTTATATTAGGGATTGGTAGCGGAGTAAGCTAACGGGAGAGTAGACACCAGCGGGATGGAAGAGAGAGGATTTCCAGGGGGCAGGCAGGGCGGCCCCCTGATGAAGGACTGGACTCAGGGCAGCATCGTCGGCAATCTCCTGAGACTATCCTGGCCGATGGTCATCAGCAATAGCCTCATGATGCTTGGCCCCACTATTGACGTGATATGGGTGGGCAGGCTGGGGTCGGCCTCCATCGCGGGCGTCGGCGTTGCCGGTATTGCCACCCAGTTAGTAATAGGGGCTATAATGGGCCTCATCATGGGGATGCGGGCTCTCATTGCCCGCTTTGTCGGCAGTGGTGATGTCCGGGGTGCCAATCACGTAGCCCAGCAAGCCCTGGTCATCAGTGGAGGGTTCGCTATTCTGATGGCTGCTGTCGGCGTTTTTCTGACTGAAGAAATACTCGGTCTTTTCGGGCTCGAGGCGGACGTTGTCGCAGCAGGTTCTGCCTATCTGCGTATCATGTTCATCGGTACTGCCGCCATATCCTTCCGAATCATGGCGGAGGGCACCATGCAGGCCTCCGGAGATACTGTAACGCCGATGTCCATATCCGTTATCTTCCGGCTTTTCCATGTCACACTGTGTCCCTTCCTCGTCTTCGGCTGGTGGATATTCCCGGAGATGGGTGTCAAAGGGGCTGCCATGACCAACGTGATTTCGCAGTCTCTGGGAGTTGCCCTGGGAATGATATGTCTCTTCACCGGCCGCTCCGTATATTTTGAGAAGACCGGATTCTTGCCGGTGCTTCGCCTGGGACCTTCGCGTATGCGTCTCACGCTGAGGAACTTTCAACTTGACTTTAATATCATCAGACGCATTGCCCGGATTGGAATGCCGGCAATGGTATCCGGTACGGAAAGGACGTTCAGCCAATTCTTCCTGATGTACTTCATGGCTCCATTCGGCACCGCAGCCGTGGCAGCCCACACTATCATTCAGAGGGTGGAGATGGTGCTCTTCATGCCGGGGATGGCATTTGGTAATGGTGCCGGGGTCCTGGTGGGACAAAACCTTGGGGCAGGCCAGCCTAAGCGGGCGGAAAAAAGCGTCTGGATGGCAGGAGCAATGGTCGGGGTTATGCTTGTCGTGTGCTCAGTGGTAATACTGCTGTTCGCAGAGAACATAGCCCGCATTTTCAACCAGGAAGCCGACCTGGTAGAGCAGGCAGGCATCTTCCTGAGGATTGCCGTGGTCGGCTACATGGTGCTCCCGCTGATAGTGGTGTTCATGAGCGCCCTCTCCGGTGCCGGAGATACGCTGCCGCCTATGATTATCAGCACGATAACTATCTGGGTGATACAACTCCCGATGGCCTACTTTCTGCCTATTTACACCGATATTGGGGTTTACGGGGTGCGCTGGGCAATAGTAGCCGGCATGGTTGTCGGAGCAATCGGCTATACGGCCTATTTCCGTACCGGACGGTGGAAACGAAGACATGTGTAGTCAGAATAATAAGATTGTAGAAGCGAATACCTAGTATGGATACTGGAAGCACAGAAACGGCAGGACCGGGTGGAAAGCAGCCCGGGTTCCAACGCGATTGGACCAAGGGCAGCATCGTAGGCAATCTGATGAAGCTGGCCTGGCCGATGATAGTAAGCTCTGTCCTCAATATGCTGGGTCCCACCATTGACATGATCTGGGTCGGCGGCCTGGGTTCGGATGCTATCGCCGGTGTTGGTGTTGCCGGTATTGCCGTCGGGCTCGTGATGTCGGCCATTATGGGTCTCAGCATGGGAATGAGGGCGATGATCGCCCGCTTTATCGGTGCCCAGGACCATAGAAGTGCCAACCATGTCGCATTACAGGCCTTTGTGCTGAGTGCCGCTATCTCTTTGATTGTGGCAATGATCGGTCTTTTTTATACCGAGTCCATAATGCGCCTGTTTGACCTTGAGGAAGCTGTCATTCTCATAGGAACAAGCTACCTGAGGATTGTATTCCTCGGTGCGTTAGTGATGATAGTGCGCATGATGTGCGAATCCGCTATCCAGTCCGCAGGTGACGCCGTAACGCCGATGTGGATTTCAGTTGTCTTCCGGGCTCTCCATGTAGTTCTCTGTCCCTTTTTGGTGCTTGGCTGGTGGATATTCCCCCAGATGGGAGTTGATGGCGCCGCTTATACCAATATTATCTCACAGAGCCTGGGGCTGGTTCTTTCATTGTGGGTCCTGGTTGCCGGGCGGTCTATTTATTTTGACAGAACAAGAAAGAGGTTCCGGCTGGGGTGGGGCAGAATGAAGCTGGTGACGAAGAATTTTCGTGTTGACCCCGGTATCATCTGGCGTATCATCCGAATCGGCATACCATCCGGTATCATGGGTATGCAGGGGGCACTGGGTGCTTTCTTCCTGATTAAGATAATGGGGCCCTTCGGGACATATGCTGTTGCTGCCCATACCATCGTATCACGAGTGGAGATGATTATCTTTATGCCGATAGTCGGACTGGGTATGGCAGCCGGCATCCTGGCCGGGCAGAACCTCGGTGCCGGGCAGCCCGGCCGCGCTGAAGCAAGCGGCTGGCGGGCAATTGTTATGGCACTCGCTTTTATGGTCGTCTGCTGCCTGGCTCTCCTATTAGGTGCAGAGGGCATTATGAGAATTTTTAACTCAGAAGCCGAGCTGGTAGATATGGGCAGTATCTTCCTCCGGATAGGTGCGGCCGGCTATTTCATGATAGGTTTTGTCATTGTTATGCAGTTTTGTATTTCCGGCGCCGGTGATACAATACCGCCAATGGTTTTCAGCCTTTTAATGGTCTGGGTATTACAGATACCGCTGGCATACTTCCTTCCCGATGCCACCGGACTCGGCATATACGGGGTGCGCTGGGCAATAGTCATCTCGATAGCGGTTTCAGGAGTTGCCTATACGGTATATTTCAAGCTTGGCAGGTGGAAACGAAAACGGGTCTGACCACAGACCGGATACTATGGAGATAGAAGAAGAGACCGGAGAAATCCCGGAAGACGACGGAAGACGTAACGGGTCCGATCGTGATTGGACGCAGGGCAGCATTATCGGCAATCTGATGAAGCTGTCCTGGCCGATGATGGTCAGCTCCAGCCTGAACATGCTGGGTCCCACCATTGACATGATATGGGTGGGTAGACTGGGCTCGGGGGCCATTGCCGCTGTGGGTGTGGCCGGTATCGGCGTGCAGCTCCTGATGTCGGCCATGATGGGTCTTGCCATGGGCATGCGGGCAATCATTGCCCGTAATATCGGGGCCCGCGACCTTCAGAGCGCCAATTACGTGGCAATACAGGCATTCCTGGTCAGTGCCGTTGTTTCGGTAATCATAGCACTGGTCGGTCTCTTTCTCGCCGAGCCAATAATGCGCCTGTTCCCCCTGGAGGAGGAAGTCATCGTCCAGGGAGCAGCTTACCTGAGGATTATATTCGTGGGCGGGATAGTCATGGTGGTCCGCATGATGTGCGAGGGTGCCATGCAGGCTTCCGGAGATGCGGTGACACCGATGTGGATTGGAATACTCTTCAGACTTCTCCACGTAGCCCTCTGTCCCTTCTTGGTACTTGGCTGGTGGATATTTCCCCAATTGGGCGTCAGCGGAGCGGCTCTTACCAATATCATCTCGCAGAGCCTGGGACTGGGCCTTTCATTGTGGGTCTTGTTCACAGGAAGGTCTATCTATTTCAGTCCTGCCCGGAAGATGATCCGCCTGAGGCAGGCCCAGATGAAGCTCACGCTGAAAAACTTTCACGTTGACCCCGGTATCATCTGGCGTATCATCAGAATCGGTATACCATCCAGTATCATGGGAATACAAATGGCCCTGGCCGGGTTTATCTTTGTCAGAATTATGGCACCATTCGGCACCTTCGCTGTGGCTGCCCACACTATCTCCCAGCGCGTGGAGATGATACTGTTCATGCCGGTCATGGGACTGGGTATGGCGGCCGGTACCCTCGCCGGACAGAACCTTGGTGCCGGCCAGCCGGGGCGTGCCGAGAAAGGCGGCTGGCTGGCAGCCATTGCAGCCCTGGCGTTAATGACCGTTTGCTCGCTGGGGTTACTGCTGGGTGCAGAGAGCGTCGTCACCATCTTCAACAAGGAGGCCGACCTGATAGAGATGGGCAGCAGATTCATCCGGATAGCCACCGCCGGCTACTTCCTGATTGGATTTGTCATTGTACTCCAGTTCTGCATCTCCGGTGCCGGTGATACCGTCCCTCCGATGGTTATCAGTCTATTAATGATGTGGTTAATACAGTTGCCATTGGCTTATGTTCTGCCTAAATATACTGACCTCGGGGTTTACGGCATACGATGGGCGATGGTTATCTCGATAGGAGCGGGCGCAATTGCCTACACTACATACTTCCGGCTGGGCAGATGGAAGCGGAAGCGGGTTTAGGTGGAGAAAGCGGTGTGAACCGGAATAGTGGACCAAGAAACGACTGAAGAACCTGGAGATAAACGTAGAAGTTTCCGGCGGGACTGGACCAGAGGAAGTATCATCAGGAACCTCCTGCTTCTCGGCTGGCCGATGTCTATCAACGCCATCATGACTATGATGGGCCCCACTATTGACATGATATGGGTTGGCAAGCTCGGGGAAGCCTCTATTGCAGGAGTCGGGGTTGCCGGTACTGCCGTAATGGTGGTGAACTCAGCCAGGATGGGTCTGACTACCGGCACCAGGGCGATGATAGCCCGCTTTATTGGCGCCGGTGACGATAAAGGTGCCAATAATGTTGGACAGCAGGCGGTTGTAATCAGTGCCGTATTCTCCATTTTCATGGCCGTTATCGGCATCGTCCTGGCCGAGTCTATTATGCGTGCGTTTGGGCTGGAAGAAGAGGTGGTATCCGAAGGGGCCGCCTACATGAGAATCATGTTCGTCGGCTCAATAGCAATGTCTTTCCGGATGATGGCGGAAAGTGTCATGCAGGCTTCCGGTGATTCGCTTACGCCGATGATGGCATCGGCCGGCTTCCGGATATTGCACGTTGTCTTATGTCCTTTCCTTGTATTTGGGTGGTGGATATTCCCCGCTATGGGAGTCAGCGGTGCGGCTCTGACCAACGTGATTTCGCAAAGCCTCGGAGCGGTGGTCGGCCTGGGGGCTCTTTTCTCGGGGAAGTCGGTCTGGCTGGACCGGGAGCGGTGGTGGAATGGCGGGAGTATACTCGGGCGTATTGCCCTCTGGCGGGTTGTCCGGCTGGTACCGTCACGCCTGCGTCTGAGCCTCCGGAATTTCAACCTGGACCGTACAATTATCTGGCGTATTGTCCGGATAGGTATCCCTGCATCAGTCACCGGTATCGAGCGCAGCTTTGCCAATCTTGTCCTGGTATTCTTTGTTACCCCTTTCGGTACAACGGCAGTAGCGGCTCACTCCCTGATACAGAGAGTTGCGCAGTTCGCCCATATGCCTGCCCAGGGTATCGGCCAGGCGGCAGGAGTTTTGGCGGGACAGAACCTGGGAGCCGGACAACCGGGACGCGCAGAGCGGACCGGATGGACGGCAGCAGCCCTGTTTTCCGTGGCTATGGTTATCGCTTCTCTGGTGATAGTGTTCTGGGCTGAAGACATCATGGGTATCTTTAACCCGGAACCGGCATTGAAGGCGCTCGGTGGTGATTTTCTCCGTATTGAAATAGTGGCATTCATGGTGTTCGGCCTTGTGATGGTGCTGACACAATGTCTCAACGGCGTGGGTGATACCTGGATACCAATGATTACAACCCTCCTCAGCATGTGGCTGATACAGGTGCCGCTTGCCTATTTCCTGCCTAAATATACTGACCTCGGGGTATACGGTGTCCGCTGGGCGATTGTATCCGCTATTGTACTTCGCGCTATTATATATACTGCATACTTCAAATCCGGGAGATGGAAAAGCAAGAGAATCTGACACGGATGGTTTACGTGTGAATGTGAGAGCTGAAGGTAACAGGTATCGTGGAATCGACAGGTAATCTGCGAGGGCAGCGGGAGAAGGACTGGACCAGTGGCAGTGTTACACGTAACCTGCTCGCCCTGTCCTGGCCGATGGTTGTCACCGAAGGCCTGTACATGATAGGTATCAGTATCGACATGATATGGGTGGGCAAGCTCGGGGCGGCCGCCATTGCCGGCATCGGTGTCGCCGGTATCTACGCAGGCTTCCAGATGATGCTGATGAACGGACTGGGAATCGGTATACGTGCCCTTATTGCCCGCTTTGTCGGTTCCGGAGATATTGGACAGGCAAACCATACCGGGCAACAGGCTTTCATCATAGGCGTGGTATACACGGTTGTCATGGTAATCCTGGGAATGATGCTTTCCGAAACAGTCCTGACCCTGATGGGGCTTGAGCCTGACGTTATTGCGGTGGGTACCGACTATATGCGTATTATGTTCGGTTTCGGCTCGGTCACGGTTGCCTTCTGGCTGATTGGTTACAGCATCATGCAGGCTTCCGGGGATGCAGTAACTCCGCTGGCAATTGTTATTCTCTACCGAATCATCCACATCCCGTTGAGCTATGCCCTGGTTTTCGGGTGGGGGATTTTCCCGGATATGTGTGCCAGCGGTGCCGCAATGGCCAACGTAATTTCACGTGGCCTGGGTATGGTCCTGGTACTGTGGGCTCTTTTCACGGGACGTACCGTCAATTTCAATTGGTACCGTTGGATGAACGGCTGGACTGACAGCAGGTCATCCGGTAACCTGTTGCTGCGTATTTACGCGTTCATTGCGGTGTGGCGGATTCCTTCGCTGGAAACAGGCAGGCTCCAACTGACGATGAAGCATTTCCAGGCAGACCTTGCTATGGTCTGGCGTATGGTAAAAATAGGTATCCCGGCTTCCGTAATGGGGGTACAGCGTTCGTTAAGCCTGGCTATTGTAGCCTGGCTGATAGCGCCGTTCGGTACACTGGCGGTGGCAGCACATTCACTGATGCAGCGCGTAGAGATGCTGCTGATGCCGGTCAACCTGGGACTTGGCATGGCTTCGGGAGTGCTGGCAGGGCAGAACCTGGGAGCAGGGCATCCCGGACGGGCCGGGCGGGGCAGCTGGCAGGCGGCAGGACTGTCCACAGTGCTTATGATTATTTGCTCGGTGGTGGTGCTGGCGTGGGCAGAGGAAATAGTACACATTTTCAGTACCGAGCCGGATATTGTGGAAATGACCAGTCTGTTCATGAGGATAGCTGCCGCGGGTTATGTGGTGCTCGGAGTTGGTGTAGTGCTCGGGCAGTCTCTTTCCGGTGCCGGTGATACCGTGCCGCCGATGGTGATCGGGCTGGTGGCGGGCTGGCTGGTTACTTTGCCACTGGCGTATCTGCTGCCGGAGCTGACAGATATGGGTGTCCTCGGAATACGCTGGGCACTCGTCATCGGTATGGTTATTACGGCAATTGCCACGATATCCTATTTCCGGCTTGGCAGATGGAAACGTAAAAGGGTATAATCTTTTTCGATTGCGTTTGCGCAGTCATTTAAAAACTGCGGTGAGGTGAAGAGTTGCCGACATATGAATATGAATGTGACTCGTGCAGTTTCCGATTTGAGAAACGGCAGAGTTTTAGCGCTGAACCGGTGGCGGAATGCCCGGAGTGCCAGGGAAGCAGTCACAGGCTGTTTCATCCGGCACCCATTATTTTCAAGGGAAGCGGTTTCTATGTAACGGACAGCCGCAAACCGGGTGACCACGGCAGTGATGGCGGTGGTGGAGCAAGTACATCTCACTCCGGTCCGGAGAAAGCAGCCAGCAAGGATACGACTGCTTCAGGGAAGGACTCCGGCGGGACTAAGGAGTGAAAGCGCTGCTGCAGCGGGTTAGCAAGACATCGGTCAGTATCGATAGCGAACTGGTCGGTAGCATCGGGCAGGGGATGGTGGTCTTCGTGGGTGTGGCCGATGGCGACACTGAAGAAGACATAGACTACCTGGTCCCGAAGCTGGTTGGTCTCCGCATCTTTGCCGACGAAGAAGGCAAGTTCAATCTTTCTATTCAAGACGTCAGCGGAGAGTTGCTGCTCGTTAGCCAGTTTACATTGCTGGCCAGTACCAGGAAGGGACGCCGTCCGAGCTTCACTGATGCAGCACCACCGGAAATTGCACATGAACTGTTCGAGCGTTTTGCAGAACGGGTGCGGGAGTCAGGATTGACAGTTGCTACGGGCCGGTTTCAGGAGTATATGCAGGTGGAAATCCACAATGACGGGCCGGTGACCATACTGCTGGACAGCAGGGAAAGGCACCTGCCCAGAAACGCGTGAATACAGTAACCATCCATTTTTTCAGGTAAACATAGGAGGACGACAATGGGGAAACTTGATGGCAAGGTGGCTATTGTAACCGGGGCAAGTCGTGGTATCGGTAAAGCAATTGCCACGCTGTTCGCTGCGGAGGGGGCAAAAGTTGCCTGCGCCGCCCGTACAATAACCGAAGGAGACCATATCCTGGAAGGCTCGCTTGCGACAACCGTTGCCGGGATTGTCGAGGCCGGGGGTATTGCAGTACCGCTACAGGTAGACGTCTCAAAGGAAGAGAGCTGCCGTGAACTGGTGGAAAAAGCCCGGGATACGTTAGGCCCGATAGATATCCTGGTGAATAATGCCGCACTGACATATTTCATGCCGGTGAAAGATATCCCGGTCCGCAGGTGGCTCCGGTCTTTTTCAGTGAATTTTCATGGTCCGTTTATCCTGAGCCAGCTTGTCCTCGGGGACATGATAGAAAGGCGCAGCGGGGCTATTGTTAATATTTCTTCCGGGGCGGCAATCGGCCCGGGACGTGGTCCCTACAAAGAGTCCACCGGTATCGAGCGAGGCGGGACCCTGTACGGTGCCGAAAAAGCGGCACTGGAACGGTTCACCCAGGGACTTGCCGAAGAGGTCTACCAGCACGGGATTTCGATAACGTGTGTATCGCCTTCCCAGGTAGTACCGACACCGGGTACGGTCTATCATAAGCTGGTTTCAGGTATGGATGACCCGCGTGGCGAACCACCGGAAATGATGGCCAGGGCTGCACTCCTGCTGGCCAGCGAACCCCTCGACAGGGTCACCGGCAGGGTTACGTACAGCCAGCAAATCCTCAAGGAATTCGGCTGGATAACCGAGGCAAAGGGCGCCGGTGCAGACCGGCCCGGTAGCGGCTACAGCCAGATATAGTTACCGTCCGGCCCCTGATTTGAAAACCCGTAACGATGTGTGTAATACTGCTTTCGGCTATTGCAAACCATTGTAATTGCAAGTAGTTGCATTTATTATCCGGTTCTGATATTATGCTTCATGAAGACTGTCGTTGACCAGGAGACGTTTCGTGGAGCATTTCAGAGACATATCCAGTACACTGAGCAAACAGGGGTACCGGCTGACACCGCAGCGGCTGATGATACTGGAAGCTATTGAGAATAGCGACGACCACATCAGTGCTGAAGAAATGTATGCCCAGGTAGTAGCCAGATACCCCAATGTAAACATTTCCACGGTGTACCGGACACTGGAACTGCTGAAACGACTGGAACTGGTAACGGAAACAGACCTTGGCGGAGGCAGGTTTCGTTATCACCCCTCCGACAAGGGGCATCACCACCACCTGATATGCCGGCGGTGCGGTGCCATGATTGACCTCGACGAATCGCTGCTGGGACCTCTTGAGGAAGCCCTGCTGAAGCAGCATAACTTTGTAGCTGACCTCAGGCATCTCGCTATTTCCGGATTATGTTCACAATGTCGAAAGTAGCTTTCCGGTTATCAAGACACACCATGATGCGTATGGCAGTATCGAGTAAGGAGACCGCCCATGAGCAGTAATGATACCCTCAACAAGGCAAAAATTCTCCTGGGTCACTGGATTGAGCATAACCATGAACACAGTGAGGAATTCCTCGAGTGGGCGGACAGAGTAAAAGCACTCGGTAAAACTGAAGCCGGTGATGACATTGCACAGGCAGCGCAGAAGATGGATGAAGCCGGTAAACTGTTATCTCAAGCCCTGGACAAACTCGGGGGAAGGGAGGCGTAACATGTGCCTGTCGAAAGCCTATTATGAGAAAGAAGGCGAAAAGCAGCTTGTTGCCGACGAAATTACCTCGATGGATATTGACGGAGAAATACTCCGGTTTACGACCATTTTCGGAGAGATGAAAGAGATAACTGCCCGGGTCCGCGAAATTGACTTTCTGACTCACAGCATCCTCCTTGAAGAACGGTAAAGTGTTTAGGTAACGAAAGTAAGGCTGCTGACCGGGGCCGGATGATTACGTGCCTTTTCCGGCAGCACTCCTGTTAATTACGTGTACAGGGGAAAGGAAAATGATGAAAAACAGACGTCTTCTGGTTATATCTGTAGTGGTTTCAGGCTTAATCCTTACTCCGATACTTTCGGGCTGCGCACCCGCAACACAGGAAAACGATATATTGAAAGTGGTCACCAGCACGTCGCACCTCAAGTATATAGCAGAAAGGGTAGGTGGTGACCTGGTGGACGTAGCAAATATAGTCCCGGCCTCGCAGCACCCCGGGGATTTCGACGCCACGCCCGACGATATCAGGAAACTGGCTGAAGCGGACCTTTTCCTGGTTCACGGGTGGCCCGGAGAGACATTTGTCTCCGGCCTGGTAGAATCAGCGGACAATCCCGACCTGAAACTGGTCACTGTCAAGGTTGACGGCAACTGGATGACACCGTCGGTCCAGGTTGAGGCCACAAACATTGTTGCTCAGACATTCATACAGGAAGATATTGAGAACGAGATAAGCTACCTGCAGGGAGCGGATGACTACAGCAGTATGGTTGTGGAGAAGAACAACGAGGTACAGCGGAGACTGGAAGGCAAGGGCATTGTTGGCACTCCTGCCCTGTGCTCTTTCTGGCTGGCCGGTTTTGCACGGTGGCTCGGACTGTACGTAGTAGATATCTATGGACCGGCAACACTTACGCCGCAGGATACGCAGGCTCTCATAGACACAGGCCGTGAGTCAGGAGCGACCCTCGTGATTGATAACGTACACAGCGGAAAAGACGCCGGTAAGGCAATCGCCGAGGAACTGGGTGTCGCCAGGGTGATTCTCCTGAATTTCCCCGGTGCTTTTGATGATACCGAGACATGGGAAAAAGCCCTAGATAGAAATATTGAGCTCGTACTGGAGGCACTGGGACAGTAGTCCTGCGCTGATGTAAAGATATGACTGTAAACACGGATAACAGCATAATCAGTATCGAGAACGTCGTAGTCTCATTTCGGGAGAGGATTGCCCTGCACAAGATATCGCTTGAGGTAACCTCCGGTGAATTCATTGGCGTTATCGGGCCGAACGGTGCCGGTAAGACCACTCTACTATCCGTGATTAACGGTATTCTCCGGCCGGCCAGCGGGAGGCTTCGTGTCCTCGGCAGGTCCGTCAACGGTGGCAGCCGGCATTCGCTGAGGAAAGACGTTGGTTATCTCGCCCAGGCGGAGAACATAGATAAGCGGATGCCGATGATTGTACGTGACGTGGTTATGATAGGCCGCTCCGGAATTCTGGGACTCTTCCGGGGGCCCGGAAAACGTGACTGGGCTGTTGTTGACGAGATGCTGGAACTGGTGGGCATGAGTCATCTTGCCGGGCGTCCCATCGGCCATCTTTCCGGGGGCGAGCAGCAGCGGGTAGCAGTTGCCCGCTGCCTGGCACAGGAGCCGGAGCTGTTCCTGCTTGATGAACCGACAGCTTCGCTTGACTGGAAAGCGCAGTCGGAAATACTCGACCTGGTTAAGCGGGTCCACGATGAGCGGCACCTGACCACCCTTTTTGTGACGCATGACCTGGATGCCATGCCGCATACCTGTGACCGTATGGTACTGATGAAGGAAGGTCTCATTGTTGATGACGGTACCCCCGATAAGCTGATTACTACGGAAAGGCTCAGCCGTCTTTAGGATATGCCATCCCCAGTAGTCGAGGAGCGCCGACCCCACATCCACAGGAAGGAGTCCTGACTTGGACCTGTCCATTTTCGGATATCAGTTCATGCAGAATGCCATACTCGCTGCCTTTCTGGGCGGTATTGCCTGCGGGACAATAGGCGTCTTCGTGGTGTTGATGCACATGCCATTTATCGGCGTCGCCATGTCACACGCTGCCTTTGCCGGTGCGCTTCTTGGTCTCTGGCTTGGTTTCAATCCACTGATTGGCGCCTTCGCCTTCAGTCTGCTGGCTGCTGCCATTATCGGCCCGCTTGCGGACCGTGGCGGACTCAGCCCTGAAGTCTCACTCGGCGTTATCTTCTCTTTTATGCTTGGAATTGGTTTTCTTTTCCTGGGAATGATGCCCGGTACCAGGTCTGCTGCACTGGACCTGCTCTGGGGCAGTATCCTGACTAACACCGCGGGCGACATCATAGTCCTGGCGGTAGTGGCCGTAATCGTCGTGGGGCTGGTTTTCACATTCTTCAAGGAAATACAGGCAACGGTTTTCAACCGTAAGATAGCGCTTTCCGTTGGCCTGCCGGCAACCCTGATATTCTACGGTGTCCTGTTTCTGGCCGGTGCTACGGTTACGGCAGCACTGCGTTCCATCGGCGGGCTGTTAATCTTTTCCCTGATACTGAATCCGGCATCTGCCGCATACCAGCTTACCTACAGTATGAAGCGAATGTTTATCCTTTCTGCTGTTTTCGGCGTACTCTCCGGCTGGATAGGCCTGCTTATCTCCTACTTCCTTGATATACCCAGCGGCGCTACTATTATATTAACCTCTTCGGCAATCTTTGTTTTAGCAGCTATATTTTCTCCCAAGCGTAAGGTAAAACAATTGGAAGAAAAAGAGGCTACCAGGGAGTGATACCGTGATTCGTGCCTATTTTAATGAGCGGGCAGCCGCGTGGGACAAGACTGTCGCGGAAAAAGATACCCGTAAGCCGGAGCATATGGCAAAACGACTTGGCCTGGAGCCCGGGTCAACGGTTCTGGATATCGGGACCGGCACCGGGGTATTCCTCCCCTATCTGCTTGCGATGATTGGTGAGAAAGGCAGGGTGGTCGGCCTCGATGTTGCGGACCGGATGCTGCAGCAGGCGTGCAGAAAGGAAATCAGGGGAGTAGTCCACTATGTCTGCGGGGATATTATGACTGTCCCGTGTGATGATGAACTTTTCGATACTGTGGTGTGTTATTCCAGTTTCCCCCATTTTCAGGATAAGCCCAGGGCTTTCCGGGAGATTTACCGTGTCCTCAAAAATAGTGGCCGTTTACTGGTCTGCCATACGAACAGTCGAATCCATATCAACGGAATCCACAGCCAGTTGCCAACAGTCAGCCATGACCTTATTCCGGGGAACGATGAAATGATGGACCTATTGCACGCAGCAGGATTTAGGGCGATAACAATAGAAGACAGCCAGGACAGCTATCTTGTGGGCGCGCAGAAACCTGTCTAAGTGTATTGCTTACCGGTTCTGGTAGTTACCTGTCTCAGTAGTAGTGCATCGCAGCTTCAGGGAAGCCTGATACTGTCCGGGTCAATCTTGAGGCTGATGTCCAGTGCCTTCACCGAGTGTGTAATTGCTCCGATAGAGATAATGTCCACGCCTGTTTCCGCCACTTCCCGCACGTTGTCAAGATTTACGCCTCCGGATGCTTCCGTTCTGATGTTTGCGGGCAGTTGATTGACGGCGCGGCGCATCTCTTCAGGGCTCATGTTGTCCAGCATGATGATATCTGCACCGGTCTCGGCAGCTTCTAAAGCCTCTTCTACCGTGGCTACTTCCACCTCCACACAGATACCGGGAGGGGCCTCTTTCCGGGCTTTGTTTACAATACTCTTCAGGTCCATACCACGGGCACGCATGGCGGCAAGGTGCGTGTCCTTGATGAGGACCGCGTCACCCAGGTGAAAGCGGTGGTTCTGTGCTCCACCCATCAGGACGGCGTACTTTTCCATCATCCTGAGACCGGGTGTTGTCTTACGGGTATCAACTATCCTGGCTTTAAGCCCCTGAGTCCTGGCTGCGTATTCGGAGGCCTGCGTGGCGACACCGCTGAGTCTTTGCAGGAAATTAAGCATAACGCGTTCCGCCCGGAGGATGCTGGCTACTTTCCCGTAGACGGTTGCTATGATATCCCCGGACGTAATCCCGGACCCGTCCCGGATGAGCACTGTCACTTCGAGGGATTCATCGACCCTCAGCAGTATTTTACGGGCGATATCAATCCCGGCAAGAACCCCTTCCGCCTTGGCCAGTATGGCTGCTTTTCCTACCAGTGCCTGCGGTATCAGGATTTCACTGGTCACGTCACCGTGACCGGTATCTTCAGCGAGGGCAAGGTCTATGATTGGGAAAATGCTTTCATCAGGCGGCATCTGATTTTTCATAGGCGGATATCTCCTGTACCCGGAATAGCTGTCTAACCGTGCGTAAATACGATATGGTGTTGCCAGTCCGGTGAATGGTGTGGGAAATCGGACCGGAAATGTGCTCCGCGGCTTTCCTCGCGGAGAAGGGCAGCTTTGGTAATGAGTTGACCGGTCAGTATCATACTGGCCATCTCGTACGAAGGGCGGTCGGTACGCCTGGGGACCTGTTTATGCCAGCGAGCCAGTGTGTCTGCTGCCATGTTAAGACCCTCTTCGGTGCGTATTATGCCAACCCTGTCCCAGAGGAGTGTCTGTAAATCGAACACGCCTGGTGACCCGGCAGAGGTCTTCTGTGATGCCGAATTATTGCCCGGCAGAAGGTCCAACTTAAGGCATACTTCCCGGCGCTGTTTCGTTCCCGGTACCGCAGTGCTGCTTCCCTGCTGCACCCTCTCTATAATTCGCTTGCTGAAGACGAGTACCTCGAGCATCGAGTTCGAAGCCAGCCGGTTAGCTCCATGCACACCGGTGCAGGCGACTTCACCGGTAGCAAAAAGTCCGGCGATGTTCGTCTCTCCCCATTCATTTACCTTGACACCGCCCATCATGTAGTGGGCAGCCGGTGCAACAGGCACAAGGTCCCTGGTGATATCCAGACCATGGTCCTGGCAGACCTGGTAAATGTGAGGGAAGCGGGTCGTGGTAACATGAGCAGGCAGGTGGGTAACATCGATGAAGACATTAGCTGAGCCGGTCTTCTCCATCTCATAGACTATACTGCGAGCAACTACGTCCCTGGGGGCCAGTTCGCCCTCTTTGGCATAGTCCGGCATGAAGCGGCGTCCTTCCACGTTTCGCAGGATTCCCCCTTCTCCCCGGACTGCTTCCGATATCAGGAAGGGGGGCACCCCGGGCATGCGCAGGGCGGTAGGGTGGAACTGGAAAAATTCCATATCACTTACTTCAGCCCCCGCCTCGAAGGCGAGCGCAATACCATCACCGGTGGCTATTTCGGAGTTAGTATTGTATCGAAAGAGCTGACCCGCTCCGCCTGTAGCCAGAATAAGCGAACCGCATTCGAAAACCTCTTCAGAACCGGTGCGGCGGTCAATAGTCCTTACTCCGTGGGCTCTTCCGTTCTCCACGATGAGTTCTGTAGCCAGGCAGTTCTCTCTCACACGTATGCTGGACGACCTGACCAGTCTACTCAGAGTGATTTCGATATGTTCACCGGTAGCGTCGCCGCCGGCGTGGAGAATACGCGGTCGACTGTGCGCGGCTTCCGTAGTAAGGGCTATCTTGCCGTCAACGGTATCGAAGGGCACACCAAAGTTTACCAGGTCCGCGATACGGTCCGGGGCTTCGGCAGTCAGGATACGGACCGCTTCTTCGTCGCACAGACCGTCTCCGGCAGCGATGGTATCCTCGAAGTGGAGGTCCGGAGAATCGTTCTGACCTATCGGGGCAGCAATACCTCCCTGGGCATGCCTTGTGTTGCAGTCTTCGATATTACCCTTGGTAACGATTAATACACTGCCGTATTGTCTGGCGCGCAGAGCGGTGTAAAGACCGGCTATGCCGCTGCCTATCAGTATGTAATCATAATAACTCACCGGCACTGTTCTCCAATACTAGTATTGGTCTTAACCTGTTATTCAGATATAAAGATAGTGCGGCCAGCCTTCACCACATGTCCTCCGAATACTCGTAAATGTGGCAGGAACTCACACGGCGAAGCTGGTCCGCTTCCATGCAAGCCTGTCCTCACAGGGAGATTCTCTGAAGTTAAGGTGAATATATCTTATATACCCGCTTCAGCTGATCTTTGTTTCCGGTTCACCCTGTTTGAAGACAATGCTTGACTTGGCGATTCGCAGAGTTGCCCCCGATTCTACCTTGATGACGACACTGTCCTCACCTACCGATTCAATCTGACCGTGGATTCCCCCGGCCGTTACTACCCTCTCGCCCCTCTGCAGTTGCTGAACGAATTCCTGGTGTTCCTTCTGTTTTCGACGCTGTGGACGTATCATCAGGAAATACATTATGCCAAACAGGACCACGATGAATATCAGCAGCGGCCAGATGCTGGTTGCGAAACTCCCGGTGTCTGCATCGCCCTCGACGGGAAGACACCCGCCTGCAAATGCCACGGAGCCGAGCATTAACGATAATAATCCAATGCTCAGCAGTCTTTTCATTAACAAATTACTCCTCCTTATGCCCTTGGTTATTCCTGTATTTCCGGTTTACCCTGTAGTGACCAGGGACTGGTGTGCGTAATCTTTACCTTAACCAGCTTTCCCCGGCAGTCATCAATACTATCGAAAAATACCAGTCTGTCTGTCCTGGTTCTCCCCTGCCACCTGTCGCCCTTTCTGCCTTCCACCAGCACTTCTACCGTCTTACCCAGAAACCCGGCGCCAATCTCCGCAGCAATCTGCTCCTGGAGGCGCTCAATCTCGTTCAGGCGGCCCTTTTTCTCTGCGGCGGAGACATCGTCGACAAGTTCCCGGCTGGCAGAGGTCTCCGGTCTTGGCGAATAGGCCGCTACGTGCACGGTATCAAACCTCAGGTCCGCCAGAAGGTCGTACGTTTCCCGGAACTGCGAGTCAGTCTCGGAAGGGAACCCGACAATTACATCGGTACTCAGGGCGAGACCGGGTATTTCCTGCCGCATTTCACTGACGAGACGGCGGTAGTCTTCCACGGTATAGGCACGCTTCATCAGGTGTAATATCTCGTTGCTGCCTGCCTGTACCGGAAGGCTGATGTGTTCACAGACCTTGTCCATGCTCGCAACAGTTGATATAAGCCGCCGGCTCATATCTTTCGGATGATTGGTCAGGAAGCGTATCCGTGCCAGTCCGTCAATGCTGTTAAGTCCGGTAAGAAGGTCTGCCAAATCAGGCTTGCCGGGAAGGTCTTTCCCGTACGAGTCCACATTCTGGCCCAGTAGTGTAACCTCCCTGGTGCCGAGTCGTACCCGCTCCCGTACCTCGCAGGTGATGTCCTCTGACGGGCGGCTTCTTTCGCGGCCCCGCCGGTACGGGACTACACAGTAAGAGCAGAAGTTATTGCACCCCTCGATGATAGTGACGTATGCACAGGGAGCCGCTTCTCCGGGAAGTGCCTGTTTCCATCCGGCTTCTCCCAGCCACTCCGGTCGTTCTCCCGGCCCGAAGAAATGGTCAACTTGCGGGAAAGTCTGTCTTAGCTGGTCGATATTGGAGTCTACCAGGCAGCCGGTCAGTGCCAGTTTCAAATCAGGACGGGACTTCTTGAGTGATTTCAGTGCATTGAGCTTGTTGACAACGCGGTCTTCGGCACTCTGGCGCACCACGCAGCTATTAAGGACAATCAGGTCGGCATTATCAGTGGAAGCGGTCTGCACGTAGCCGTACCCTTCGAAGTAGCTTCCCAGCCGCTCCGACTCTGCCTTATTCATCTGGCAGCCGATTGTCCAGATGTGGTACCGTGGCACTTTGTCCTTTCCTCTGCTTATAGTAATATGCCCCTCTGGTAAGGGGCACTGCTTCTGTGGATTATTCGGTGGCGGAGGGAGTGGGATTCGAACCCACGACCCCAGTTTCCCAGGGTAACCGCTTAGCAGGCGGCCGCACTAGACCAACTATGCGATCCCTCCTTGCCATGCAGGCTTGCCTGTTTATATTCTACAACTTTAATTATCAAGATACCATTGCACTATATCATAACACGTTTTTCCCCTCAAATTGTATTAGATTGTTTATGAATGCTATTATGACAGTCGATGATGGAAATTAATGTACTGATAGACGAAGGGATGGAAGGCTACCTCAGCGAGGGATGGCTGCAGGGCATTGCCGGTGCGGTCCTTCTTGCCGAGAACGCCGACCCCGCAGCCGAGATGGGCCTTGTCATTACGGGCCAGGAGAAGATTCAGGAGCTGAACCTGGTCCACCTTGGAGAGGACAAACCGACTGATGTCCTCTCCTTCCCGATGCTGCCCGATTCGGGGAATGAGGAGGAATCGGGGGCATTTATGGTGCCGCCCGACGGCATAGTCCACCTCGGTGAGGTTATTATCTCCTATCCGCAGGCGGTCATACAGGCGGAAGAGCACGGACATTCCGTGGAAAAAGAAGTGGCCGTACTTTTGATTCACGGCGTTCTCCATCTCCTGGGGTACGACCATGCCGAACCGGACGAGCAGCGGGACATGCAGGCCCGTGAGGCGGATATCCTGGCTCACCTGGCGGAGCAGATTCCGTGAGAGTTCTCGGTACAGCCGGCAGTCCCCGGCGTGGCGGCAACACGGATATACTGCTGGAAGAAGTGCTCAAGGGTGCCGCCAGCAGAGGTGCCGAGGTCAAGACGATTACCCTGAGCCGGTTAAAGATATCACCCTGTATGCACTGTGACGCCTGCCTTGAAACGGGTATCTGCCGGATTAAGGACGACATGCAGTCGATTTACCCTGAACTGGAGCAGGCGGATGTTATCGTCCTGGCGTCACCCATCCAGTTCATGGGGTTGAGTGCTCATATGAAGGCGATGGTGGACCGCTGCCAGTGCCTCTGGGCGCGCAAGTACGTGCTCAAGGTACCGCCGCTGGGCGATGACCGGCCCCGAAAAGGGTTCTTTGTCTCCGTTGGCGGTACGAAGTTCAAAAACCTCTTTGAAGCGGCGAAAACGGTGGTAAAGTCCCTGTTCATTGTCCTGGATATTGAGTATACCGGTGACCTTCTCTTCAAAGGGATAGACGAAAAAGGAGCAATTAAAGGGCACCCGGATGCCCTAAAGCAGGCCTTTGAGGCGGGAGAGAAGCTGGTGGATGGGTGATTGGGGGGATAATATGCTCTCCTTCTATTTATAGACTTGGTGTCCAATTATTGCTGGATACATATCGGGATGTCATCTCATATGGCCAAGAATCTATCCCATAACAAAAGGGATGCATTTAAGAACCCTAGTTTAGGACGATTAAGTATATACCATGAAAACACTTGACATTATAGGTTAAGTAGTTTTATAATGATTTAATGGAAATCAGCTTTGAGACGAAGAAACTCTCCAAAATCTTCAATTCGGAGAAGGAGATCATTAGAGAGTATGGCTCAAAGCTCGGGAAATGTATAATGCGAAGGCTAGCCGTTCTAGAGGCTGCCAATAGTTTAGTAGAAATTCCAGTCACCCCACCATTTCGAAGACACGAACTTGGGCAAAACAGAAAAGGGCAAATAGCTGTTGATCTTGAACATCCATTCAGACTTGTCTTCAAACCAAACCATAATCCTGTGCCGGTGAAAGCAGATGGTGGGCTTGATTTGAAGAAAATCTCAGCAATTATAATTCACGAAGTGGAGGATTATCACAGATGAATAAAACAGCATTTCAATATGAGCCTGATTATGCTATTGCCCCGGGAGAGATATTAGAGGACACTCTTCAAAGTCGTGGGATGCAGAAAATTGATCTGGCTGAGAGATGCGGGTTGAGCGCAAAGCAAATGAGTCTAATAGTCTCCGGCAAAGCTCCGATAACGCCCGAGACAGCAATAAATCTCGAACGTGTTCTCGGAGTATCGGCAAATATTTGGAACAATCTTGAGGCCAGATTTCGTCTTCACAAAGCAAGGAAGCTGGACTACGATGTATTAAGCAGGTATGAAGAGTGGCTGGAAAGCTTCCCTCTAAATGAATTGGAGAAACGGGGAATAATCGACAAAGACGATAGCAAACCCAAGCGTATAGCACAGCTACTAGGTTTCTTCGGCGTTGGGAGTGTTGCCACTTGGCAGGAACGTTGTAAGCAATTGCAGGTTTCCTTTAGGCGATCTCCTGCCTTTAAGAGTTCAGTCGAGGCAGTTGTTACATGGATAAGGATCGGTGAGTTGTAGGCTGCCGAAATAGACTGTAACTCGTATAATAAGTCTGAGTTTGATGCAGCACTCAATGAGATACGGCAGTTGAGTTGTGAAAGCCCTGAAGTATTTGAACCAAGAATGAGAGAATTATGTGCAAATTCTGGTGTAGCAGTAGTGTTTGTTGGGGAGTTGCCAGAAACCCACTTAAGCGGTGTAACTCGCTGGCTGCAATCAGACAAAGCTATGATTGAACTTAGCTTGAGATATAAGACTGATGACCATCTCTGGTTCACTTTCTTTCACGAAGCCGGCCATGTCAGACTTCATGGAAAGAAGGAAATCTTCGTTGACGAAACACAGCAGTCCGTCTTCAGTGAAGAAGAGCGAGAAGCCAATCAATTTGCATCTAATCGGCTAATTCCCAAGAAGGCATACAAGGAGTTTACTGGGAACGACAACTACAATCACGCAAGTATCTGTGAGTTTGCTACAACTCTGGGTATTGCACCGGGTATTGTAGTTGGTCGGTTGCAGCATGATGGTATACTAACCTGGCGAACTTCTCTGAATGGACTGAAACGTCACTTTAGGCTTGTGGAAACAACTAACGAATAGGTAGGAATAGGATACGTATATGGTATCTTTCACCCCCCCTAAACCATCTTCCCCTGCTTGCCTAAAATAGCTTCAGCGTCCGCCTGTTTCATGCCTTCCACCAGCACGACCTTCCGCCGGCTGGTAGTGCCTTTTTCTATTATCACGCTGCTTTTACTGACGCCAAGCACCTTGCTGAGGAACTTGACCAGTTCCTGGTTGGCTTTTCCGCGCACCGGCGGTGCGGCGATTTTTACGTGCAGAACGCCGTCAGCATAGCGCGTAATCATGTTCCGGCTTGCTCCCGGCTGTACCTGGATGTTAAGTCGGGCACCGGCATCATCGGGCATGGTGTTGTCCCCCTAAAGCCGGTAGACAGTGCGGGCGTTTTCCGTAGTCTGCCGGGCCATCGTTTCAAACGGTACTCCCCTGATAGYAGCCAAMTCGGCCACAGTATCCCGCACGTGGGCCGGTTCGCAGCGCTTCCCRCGAATCCTCTGCGGGGCGAAGAAGGGRCAGTCCGTCTCTACCAGCAGCCGGTCRGAGGGGATRGCGCRTATCGTGTCGTGGGCGTACCTGCTTGACGGGTAGCCGATATAGGCTGCCAGGGAGAGATGAAAACCAAGCTCAAGGTACTGGCGGGCGGTAACGGTGTCTCCGGCAAAGCAGTGGATAATGCCCGTAGATTGAGAGGAAGCGTTACCCTGTGCGGCTTTCCACTCGCGGAGTACCGACAGCATCTCTTCGTGGGCATCACGACAGTGCACCACCATCGGCAGACCCGTTTCGGTGACGAGTTCCAGTTGCCAGCGCAAGGACTCATACTGCCTGTCCTGTGCCGAATAGTTCCGGTGGAAGTCCAGCCCTATTTCACCGATGGCTACGACTTTTTCATGCCGTACCAGTTCCGCGAGGGCCTTAATATCATCCCTGGTCAAGGAGTCCGCCTGGTGGGGATGAAAACCGGCAACCACGATGATACCGGGATTGTTCTCGGCAATCGTAATAGACTGGCGGCACGATTTCAATCCCATACCCACGGCGGCAATCGTGTCAACACCTGCCTCGTGTGCCCGGTTAATTACGTCAGCAAGGTCGTTGTCAAACTCCGAAGCATCCAGGTGGGCATGGGTATCCATAATAGAAATGATCAATATCGTGCTACTCCGATAAGTCCGGTGATATCCTCGATTCCCTCTTTTTCCATGTATTCCTCTATCCCTTCGAGGACATCAAGCGGTGCCCGGGGACCGGTCAGCGTGGCAGTACCTACCTGTACGGCGCTTGCTCCAGCCATGATGAACTCCAGGGCGTCGGTGGCGGACATTATTCCACCGCAACCGACCACGGGGATATCCACAACTCCGGCTACAGCATAGACCATGTGGAGTGCTACCGGCTTGACTGCGGGGCCGGACAGCCCCCCGGTGATATTGCCCAGCAGGGGTCGCCTCTTAACCGTGTCAATTGCCATGCCCTTCAGGGTGTTTATCAGCGAGACAGCATCGGCGCCTGCCTCAGCAACGGCCCTGGCCACGCCAGCAATATCGCCCGTATTCGGGGTCAGCTTGACGATGACGGGTAAAGAGGTTGCTTTTCTTACGGCGGAGGTCACTGCTGCGGCGGAATCAGGCCTGATACCAAATTCAGCGCCTCCCGCTGCTACATTAGGGCAACTGATATTGACCTCGAGGCCGCTGACACCGGCTATACCGGTAAGACGGGCAGCAAGTTGAGCGTACTCTTCCACAGTCTCCCCGGCGATATTCACTATCACGGGCACCTTCCAGTCCGCCCAGAGTGGAGCCTTTTCCTCAATCAGAGCCTCGACGCCTATATTCTGCAAGCCGATTGAATTGAGTACACCGGATGGCGTCTCGGTGATACGCGGCTGGGGATTACCCTCTCTCGGTGCAAGGGTCGTACCCTTGCAGATGATAGCCCCCAATCTCTGGATATCGAACAGGTGGCCGTACTCGGTACCGTATCCGAAGGTACCGGAGGCGGTCATTACGGGATTGGGCAGCAGTAGCCCTTTTTCATTTCCCGGGGCAAGCCGGACAGTAAGATTCACGGTCACTCCTTAATCAGCACTATTGTAGGCGGTGTAGCTGTCCCGGTCAATCCCGGTGGCAGTGAAGCAGTTACTAACCGGCAAAAATGTTAATAAAGACTCCGGAATAAACGATATCTGAAAACAGGACTTGAGATAAAACAGGCTAACGGTCTCGTATACCCGTTAATGCTGGTGGTCGTACCGGTGTTCTTCAGAATGCATTCCTTCTTTGGAGAAAAACATGGGGAATGCAATATCGCTCAGACAACAGGGTACCCACACGGCGAGGAAGAGGAAGGCGAAGATTGGCAAGACGAGTATCCACTCTATCGTGGCACCCATGGCCATAATTATATGGAACAGGGATGCCCAGGTACTGAGAAACACGTGGCCGGTGTGCGGGAACCTGGTCAGAGGTTTCCAGATAGCGATGGCAATACCGAGAAAAGCAGCCGGGTTTACCAGCCACCACATCTCGATGAAACCGATGTGTGGTTCCGCGTGCGGCAGATTTAACAGACTCTCGGCGAGGAAGGGGAACACGGAATCACTGAGGGTGGCAATACCGATGGAACCAAAATAACCAATCAGGATAGTAGGTAGAATGCGCCCTTCTGAATGCTTGCGGTATATTGCCGCTGTGGTCGCTGCGCTGAGTACTACATGCAATGGATGGAGTATATCGAACACGGTCTCAGAGGCACCGGAGACAACCGGCAGTGCATCAGTAAGGGCTATAATTATGACAAAGACTAATCCCGTGACGGCACCGAGTACCGTGAATGGAACATGGTGTTTCAGTTCGGTGATTAACAGGCGAAGCATCAGTTATACCTTAAGGCCGGATAAAACTCCAGCAGTATTTCGACATGATCGACAGCGTCCGCTGAACTCCAGAACGTGGT